>DASTBJ010000332.1:0-3923 GCA_035712125.1 Terriglobia bacterium | reverse complement strand
GATGCGCGGCCCGCAGCCATACCGGTGCCACCCGGAAAGGTTCAGCCCGAATAACGCCGGGCAGCCGCGCAACGTCGAATGCAGCGCTGGAGGGACGCGGTTCGTTGAACAGCACCGTCAGATTGTCGCGTTGCACCAGTTCGAACTGCACCATCATCATGTGGCTTACCGCGTCCAATGAGAAGCGGCCGACCACCATCAGCGCAATGGCGAACGCGATGCCGATCACCGAAACGAGGGCTTTCCACGGCCTGCGCGTGAGGTTGCGCACGATCATACGCACGGAGGATGGCAGCAGCCGCACAAATCCGGCACGCTCGATGAAGCCTGCGCGAAAACGCGCCGGCGGTTCCGGACGCATGGCCTCCGCTGGCGGCAGACCTACGGCGCGCCGGACCGCCGCCAGCGCACCGACGCCGGCCACCGCCATGCTGATCGCCACCGCGATGAGCATCAACGCCGGATCCAGTACGAGGACCAGCTGCGGGAAATGAAAATAGTCCCGGTAAGTAGCGACAAAGATGTTCCCGAGATAAAGGCCGGACGGCGCACCGAGAACCAGGCCAAGGCCAACCGTCACCACCGCGAACTGCAGATAGTGCAACCCGACGCGGACATCGGAACGGCCGAATGCCTTGAGCAGCCCGATCTGCGCGCGCTGCATGGCCACAAGGCGTGATAGAACGATGTACAGCAGGAAGACGGCTACGCCCAGGAACAACGTCGGCACAAACGTCGTCATGATCTCGAGTTCACCCAGTTCATCGTCAAGAATTCGGTAAGACTGCTGCTCCGTGCGCCCATAGGCGCTCAGCCCGCCGTAACGTTCCAGGAGGCGGTCGAGGCGCGCGACAACTTCCGCCTCTTCCGCGCCGGTGGTGAGGGACAGCGCGACATCATTGAATGCCCCTTCCATGCTGAACGCAGGACCCAGCGCCTCGCGGCTCATCCACATCACACCGAAGCGCTTGTTATCGGGAAACAGCATGCCGTTGCCGACTTCATAGATGTATTCCGGAGACAGTGCGATGCCGACAATGGTGAGTTCCTTCCAGCGGCCGTTGATGACCGCCCCCAGTTTGTCGCCGACGTCGAGCGCGTTGGCATTGGCGAAGGTCTCGCTGGCCAGTACTTCCTCCGTGCGCTCCGTCGCGACGTAGCGTCCGCGCACGAGATACAGGTCGTTCAGAATCGGCGCCTGGCGTGCGGGGATCGACACGAGCCGGCCAGTAGCCGGCTCCGCAAGGCCAGGCACATCGAGTGTCACGTCCATCACCACGCGAGTCTGCACCTGCGCGACTCCGGGGATCTGGCGTATCTCGTCGGCGAGGCTTTCCGGCGCGCGTTTCAGACGCGCGAAAACATCGGCGAATCGGTAACTCTCGTAGTAGGTTGCGCGCGCGACCACCAAAGAGTGATAAGTGCTCTGCGTCGCCACAAACATGCCGATGCCGCACGCCATGACCAGCGCAGCGGCAAACACCTGGCCGCGCAAGTGCCAGAGATCGCGCAACAGCATTCGGGTCAGGGCGCTTACCACGAGAGATCTCCCGGCGAGGCGCGCGTCGCGTTTCGCTGGACCTCGATGATCCGGCCGCTGCTGATGCGGATCACGCGATCAGCCATGGCGGCGATCGCGGCGTTGTGGGTAATCACGGCGGTAATAGTGCCCAGATCGCGATTGACCCGCTCAAGCACCTCCAGCACGAGTTTGCCGGTTGCGTAATCGAGCGCGCCGGTGGGCTCATCGCACAGCAGGACGTCGGGGCGCTTGGCCACCGCACGCGCGATAGCCACGCGCTGCTGCTCGCCACCGGAAAGCTGTGACGGAAAATGATCGCGGCGATCGCGCAAACCAACGAGATCGAGCGCCTCCAGGGGATCGAGCGGGTTCACCGCGATTTCAGTGACCAAGGCCACATTCTCCAGGGCAGTGAGACTCGGGATCAGGTTATAGAACTGAAACACAAAGCCGACGTGCTCGCGGCGAAAAAGTGTCAGGCCCTCGTCTCCGGCGGAGGTCAGGTTGTGATCGCGGTAGTGGACCTCCCCACTCGTGGGCCGGTCGAGACCGCCGAGAATATTCAACAGCGTGGATTTTCCGCTGCCCGATGCGCCGAGAAGCACGACAAATTCGCCCTGGTACAGATCAAGGTCGACCTCACGCAACGCATGAATCTCGGCGTCTCCCATGCGATATATCTTCGACACCTTGTAAAGGTGGAATACCGCTTCCGACTCCACGGATTTAGAAGTCGTCGCCTTCATCACCTGAGAATCAACGGAGCTTCCACACCGGTGGGAATGTTAAGAGGAGGCCAGGGCCGATAAGGACCCTTGTCAGCAGGAAAACGGAAGGAGACTGAATACGACGGCCGCTCCAACGGTGATGGAGAAAGATCCAGGAAATGAGCCACGCGACGGCAGCAAAGGCTGTCCGCCCGGTCACGCCTCCCGCAGGGGAATACAAGGTTGGATCTGCGAATGCCCATAATCGCGCTAGCGGCCGCAGCTTCTTCCAGCCACCGACGTCGTGTTATCCCTTTAGTGCAATCTTCAGCTCGCTTGACGCTCTGCAAACGCATACTGATCGGCATTGTTATCAAACCGGTCCACACAGGCCTTGGAACAGAACCGGTACTGGCGCCCTCTATAGAAACGATTATATCTGCCCTCAGAAACGGCCATGCCGCAGACGGGATCTCTGCTGGCAGACAACACGCGGCCACCGGAAGGATGATGGCGCTCGTGACTGACTTACCTCCCGAGCGGAGATAACGCACTCGCACTTCCGTTCTGTACTGAGATCTGACGGGCACGGGGGCCTCACTCCAAAGGCGGTACGCCAACTGCTTCAGCGAGATAGGATGACTTCAATCGTGGAGAGAAGGTCAACGTCAATGGTCCCATGGAACCGAACCAAGCACGGTTTTGCACCAAAGCTGTGACAGAGTTGCGACAAGACGCGCGCGTACGAAAGTTTCACGGACACCGTGTCCGCTGATCCGACATCGCTTTCTCAGGTTTTGCCAGATTGTCACGTTGTCCGATACCAGGGACGATGAACGTGGTCGACTGAACTCCGGATGAACCATCGTCGAAGTTCATACCGTCTTGAGAATTCGTTTCTGCTCGTGCATCGCAACCATGTGGCGGCTTGCATTGCCGTCTTGCGATGATGCTTTCGCTAAGACGCTAGACGGATCCGGCTCTGATCGCTCGAGTCCTAATGGATGCGGCGCACCCTTCGGCATCTTCTGCGACTGCAGGGATTGCGGGAGCATGGCTTTTAGGCAGGAATATACTGAACCTCGTGATCGTATTCCGAACTCACCTGAAAGGCTGGCCGAATGGCAGATTTGGCAGTGCCAAGCGAGGGGCATGAAGTTCCGACAGGGCTCGAATGGCTCTCTTCGCTCGAGGCGCGACGCCGGCTGAGGGCGGTCGGACCGAATCGATGGGTAAAACGGGATCGCCTGGCAGGATTGCGGGAGATCATCCGTCTCTTGCTTGATCCTATGGCGGTCATGCTTATCGTTGCCGCGGTGGTCTACTACCTTCTGGGCGAAACGCGGGATGCCGTCGTGCTAGCTCTCGCCCTTATCCCGGTCCTTGGCATCGATGTGGTACTTGAGGCCCGTTCCCGATCCGCACTCGACAAGCTCGCCCGAAGGGCGGCGCCGTTCGCCGAAGTAGTCCGCGATGCCCGTATCATCTCTGTTCCGCTGGAGGAAGTTGTACCGGGAGACTTGCTCGTTTTGCGTGAAGGCCACGTGATCGCTGCGGATGGCATCATTCAATGGGCAGCGAATCTCACCGTGGACGAATCATCACTCACCGGTGAATCCGAGCCACAATCGAAGCGCCCTTGCGAATCCGACACTCCTGGGGCCCCCCCGGATGCTCGATTCTTCGCGGGATCA
>DASTBJ010000331.1:0-4650 GCA_035712125.1 Terriglobia bacterium | reverse complement strand
AGGGTTCGAGCTCAACCTTTTTTTCGATCAGTTGGAAGGGCGCAGGAACGAGCCTTTCAGGCCAATTCTGCCGGAGCAGTAAATCCTTGCGGCTGCGGAGCGGCTCATCGATTAGAAGAGACCCATTGAAGTACAAAACATCGAACACCATGAACGCCACCGGAATCTCCGCCTGGAGAGCGTGTGACGGACGCTTTCGTCCAAGCCTCTTTTGCAGCATGGCAAAAGGGAGGACGGCACCCTCGCGGTAGGCGACAACTTCACCGTCAAGGATAAGGCGTTCTTTCAAAGCATGGGCATCGGCCACAACCTCCGGGAATTGTCCGGACACGTCGTCGAGAGTTCTGGAATATAGAGCGACGCGTGACCCGTCGGCGTGAAGTTGTCCGCGAATGCCGTCATATTTGTCTTCGACGAAGAAGGATCCGCCGAAATTGCCATAGATTTCGTCTTCCGTTTCAGCCGGTGTAGCCAGCATGAATTTGAAAGGACGGAATAATCTGAAGCCGATTTCGGTCATGTTGCCGGCGCGGGCGAGAATAGCGGTTTCGCCGATATCGCCGAGGGCCATGTTGGTTCGCCGCACCGCGTCGGGAGACTGATTGAAGGCTTTGCCAACGGCGTCCTCAACGGTACTTTCCTTTAGACCGATCCGAAGGTCGCCGGTAATAACCTTGATCACATACTGCGCCTCTACCGGAGTCAGACCGCCGAACAACTCGGCGAGGATCACCTGTTTCGGAGCGACACCTTGAGTCATGGCCAGCCGCTCGAAGTTGTCGTAAACCTGCGACGGTGTGAATCGTGAGACATCCGACGGTGGCAGGAGACGTCGCGCTGCTTCTCCCAGATCGCCATGTCGAATGTACGCTTCGCCAAGATCGGCATCCGTCGCCCCGGCGATGCTGAGAATGATGCGAGCCAGGGCAGCCCCACCGACATTGAGAGTTCGACCATCCGCGAGTGGAAAAGGACGTCCGGTGAAAAAAATCGTGGCGGCTCGAAGGTCCGGATCGGGGAGGTCCTGCAGATAGTCTGCCAGAAGTCGAACCTTCGTCAGCCTTGATGAAGTCCTGGAGAGCGCCTCGGCGGTTTCCGCAAATCGCCGCATGGCCTGGCGAAAAAACTATTCGAATCGCCTGCGCTGCGCGTCGGTGAAGTGTTCGCGGAACCCAGGCAGTGCGTTGGACATAAACTCGTGAAATTTGTCGCCGGCAACACCGAGAACCGCCGACATGGTGTTGTCAATGAACTGATTAAAACGCGACGCCGATTTCGGCTCCGATTGCGAACTGGGGCGTCCGTCGGGCTCGGACATGAGTCCGTCCGTATCGTCGTAATCCACGTACTGGGACGGCTTTGAGGAACCCCGACTCAACAGCAGCGATATCAGTAGTCCCCCGGCCACTGCCCCGCCCAATGCGAGGGCGGTGTTGTTTCTGTACCAGCGGCGCAGATCGAAAGCCTCCTTCACCCTGTTTTCGATCTCCTCGATATTGTCTCTGAGACTATCTCCCTCCGCCTTAATGTGAGCTTTTATTTCTGCCGGTTCCTGCGACATTTTGTCCTCCCGAGTTTTGAAGAGATCCCTTCTTTCGCGGTAGTTTCAGCCGGTTGATGCCGACCTTGATAACAATTCCGCCGATGACAGCGACACCGAGGCCCACGGCAAGCGCGGCAAGCCAGGGAGGCCATACAACCGCCAGCGCGGCGACCAGACTCAGGAGAATAAATACGACACCGTACCCTGCCAGGATGCCGCCGACGGCGATAGCAATGGCCGCCATCTTCAGGGCGGCGACGTCGTCTTTGAGTTCGAGCGTCGCCAGTCGAATTTCCGCCCGGACAATCTCTGCGATATGGCTAACGATATCGCGAAAAATGTCGGCAAACGGACGACCGTTGGAGGGCGGATCGTCAGTATAAATACGTTGTTTCATCGGATCCGCCTCCTCACTATCGACGAATAGCTCGTCCTACTAGAAATCCGAGAACTGCTGCGGATAGCAGCGCCTGGACAGGATGCCGTTTACAAAGCTCGGCCACGTCATTTCCCATATCGCCGAAGCTATGGCTCCGAAGATAGGATGCGGTGGACTCCATGCCGTCGGCCAGCCCATGTCCCACTTTCGCCGCGGAACCGACTCCTTCATGCAGGCTCGAAGCCGCGCGATCGAGACCCTTCGCAGCGGTTTCGCGTTGCCGGTCGGCCGTCTGTGACACGGTGCTTCCGAATTGGGACGCCTTGTCCTTGATCTTGGAGCCGATGCTTGCCGCTCGTTCTCGAAGATCGTCCATTCTGTCGCTTCTTTCGCTCGATCCCATTCCCTCGTCATAGGGGGGATTGGACTCACGACTCATAGCTTGCCTCCTTTTAGAATCGATTGCATACCGCAGCATACCTCAGCAAATCGAAAACCATTGAAAAAGTCCTGAAGATATCGGCACATACACACTCGCCACACCAGGGGGGCGAGACGACTGTGTTCCGAATGCCGTTATTTGTTACAGAAAGGCAGGGTTAAAACGAGGAGCTACGCCGCCCTGTTCCAAGCCCGCATCCATCTTTCAATACAGTCCCAGATGGTTCGTTCGTGGCAGTCAGGACAGCTTGGAAACACATCCAGCTTCTTAAGCTCGATTTCGCTAGTGCAGCACTCGCTTGAGTAAAGTCCAAAGTGAACGACAACTTCTCCGGTCTTCATTTGGGTACTCCTGATTCAATTCGATCTCCGGTTCTTAGCACATTCGATGCCAGAAACACTCTGTAAGCGTTTCGGGGCTCGCGACTCTAGGACGCTGCCGATTTTGCTCGAACGTCGGGTGCAGGCCTCTGAGACGAAACTTTCATCCCATTATCGGACCGCTCGGCTTTCCTATCGATTACCAGGCGTAAAGGTGCAGCGACGACTCGCTCCGTGACGGGCCGGGCGGCGAACCGAACCGGTGCATAACCCGGATTGGCCGGTGCGGTCGTCGTACATGACACATCGTCACCACCTGCTCGTCTGAGGATCTCCTTCGCTTTTTTCGACCAATGGAGGCCCTCGCACTGGACGGAAATCAGGATGTCCCCGCGTCGTACGCGCCCTTCATACCGCCGCTCGTAGTCCGCAGCTTTGCCAGCCGCCCAGGCACCAAGGAAACCTCCAGCGGTGCCGATGGAAACGAGTGACGCGATACCGCCAACGGTAAGCATCCCGGCGCCTACCAGCCACTCCAGCAGGGCCCCTATGACGAGGCCGGCACCGCCTCCCGCGGCAACCCCCCGAACAACCCTGCGTCGTGATTGCGGCGATACCCTGCTGGTCGGAATGTCATCCGGATACAGGGCAAAGATGTCGGTACTACGAAACCCGGCGGCTCGAAGCATGTCGATCGCGTTTTCTGTGGTTATCCGGTCGGAAAAAATGCCGAATGCAGCCGTGCTCTGTGCCGCCATGACGGGCTCCTTTGTGGGCTTTTGTTCAACGGTCCGGGAAGTGCATACACTGGCAAGCGAATGACCAAAGAATGGAGCCGTCGAGTTTGTGGTTTTGCCGCGAAACGCCTTGAGATCTGAGGATCGGAGCTCAAGGCCTCCAGAAAGCGTGTCTTATAGTGAGACATTGCTGCATCAATCTGAGACAGAAGATACAGTGTGTCCCGGAGTTCTGGCGCTGTTTTATAGTACTGCTCCCAGGCTCATTCCAATAGACCGCAAACGCTGTCCGCCGAAGACTTCAGTTGATCCTCTTTTCCGGAGCCTATATGAACGGTAAAACGACCACTTCTGCCAAACCTGCCGCCCGGAACGCCTCCCCTGCAGACAGCCTGGACTTGAAAGAACTGCTGGGCGCGCTGCAAGCCGTCAGGGACGGAGATTTTTCGACACGGTTGCCGGGGCATTGGAGCGGTATCGAAGGTAAGATCGCCGATGCTTTCAACGACGTCGTCGCGTCCAACCAGAAGATCGCCGAGGAACTGGAACATGTGGGTTCGGTTGTAGGCAAGGAAGGCCGCACTCGTTATCGCGCAAAGTTTGAACGACGTCGCGGAGCGTGGGGTGGCATGGAGACGTCGATCAACACATTGATCGACGATCTCTTGTGGCCCACGCGCGAAGTGACAGAAGCTGTTGCCGCCGTGGCTCAGGGGAATCTGCTGGAAACCGTTCGCCTGGATATCGACGGCCGACCGTTGCAGGGCGAGTTCTTGCGATCGGCCACGATTGTCAACACGATGATTCAGCAGCTGAGCGTCTTTACTTCGGAAGTGACGCGCGTCGCGCGCGAAGTCGGCGCTGAAGGGAAGCTTGGCGGACAGGCTCACGTACCCGAAGTCAGCGGCGTCTGGAGAGACCTCACCGACAGCGTGAACTCCATGGCCAGCAACCTGACCGCGCAGGTGCGCAACATTTCCAACGTCACGATTGCCGTGGCGAACGGCGATCTGTCTCGAAAAATCACCGTGGATGTTCGCGGCGAAATACTGCAGCTGAAGGAAGCGATCAACACCATGGTGGACCAGCTGCGTTCCTTCGCGAGCGAGGTCACCCGTGTCGCGCGCGAGGTTGGCACCGACGGAAAACTCGGCGGGCAGGCAATCGTACCCGGTGTCGCCGGCACCTGGAAGGATCTCACGGACTCGGTGAACGCCATGTGCGGCAAC
>DASTBJ010000330.1:0-13102 GCA_035712125.1 Terriglobia bacterium | reverse complement strand
ACTTCGTATTTCAAGGGTCCGGATGCCGTTTGGGTGAAACTGGTAATCCCGACCGCCCCCAAGGGCGTTGGCAGGGATCAGTTTGGCCCGTTGGACACTCAAACCAGCATTGTGGTAAGCCGATAAGTACCTTTTTCGCGGACTGACCAAAGCCCCCTGCGCAAGCCGGGGGCTTTTTTGTGCGGCGGATAGTCCGTTCAAAATCGATATTTCGCGACGTTGACCTTCGGCATACGTTCCTGACTCGTCTCGGCGAGGTGAATACTGACCCATTTACCATTCAGCGAATCGCTGGGCATTCGAGCATTACGATGAGCCAGCGCTATGTTCACCCCACGCCAGAGCGTCTGGAGGACGCTTTTGCGCGTCTGGATACCTACAATCAGGCGAAGGTTGTCGAGCCGCCAACCGTAGCGAGCGTGCGGGTTAACTAGCCGTGCGGTGGGCGCAAAATTGGGCACAATTCAAGAAGGCCGGGTTTTCGTGCCCGGCCTTAAGTATTTTGAAATGTGGTATGAGCCGTGGAGGAATCGAACCTCCAACCTACTGATTAAGAGTCAGTTGCTCTGCCAATTGAGCTAACGGCCCGCGGAACTCGAAATATTAACACGCAACGACGTCTCTTTAGAACACGGCAAACGCAGAACGGGACCCCGCAACGGGCTTCGCGCGAGTGTTTGTTAATCGTAAACGCTTTCCGTCGTCATAATAGTTGCCCTATCCATTCTTGAGTGAGAGATGGCAGCGAGAATCAACGCCGAACCTGTCGACTCCACATACGAAGACAGCGCACGATGGCTCGCCGCGAGCTTGATTTGGCTTGTTGCGGGATTCGCTTTCCCATTCCTGGCGCCCGCCACTGCAAGCCTGTCGGCGGGTCTCACGCGCTACCTGAGTACGGCTGCGGGAATGGATGAAGAGCTGGCCTTTCGTGTTGCCTTCACGATCTTTCGGCTCCCGCTTGCGGCGTTCCTCGCAATCGGCGTAGCGGCGGTTCAAGGCGTATTACTTCGTTCGATACGCCCTGTCATCCGACGCTGGCTTTTCGCGGCGGCAATCGGAGCCTCCATCGCGACCTTGATCTATCTCCCATCCGGGTTGCTGGCTATCCAAATCGCGGGCGATCCGTTGAGCGACGTGGTCAATCTTCTTCTACTCGTTCCCGGAGCAGGGATGCATGCCGGATTGGTCTCGATCCTGCAACGACGCGCGGGTCGCAGGAAGGTCTTTGTGCCCGGCCGGTTCATCGTCATCAGTATTCTCGCTGCGGCTCTCGGAGCGTTCATCGGATTCAAAGCCTCCTGAAGTTGCTTCAGCCGTGGTATACCCGCAGGTGGAGTCGATTCGATGCGCGCCATGATCTATCGTGCCTACGGCGGTCCTGAACAACTCGAGATGACGGATCTTCCACGTCCTTCTCCCGGGCCTGGACAGGTTCTCGTGCAGGCGCTTGCCAGCAGCGTGAATCCGGTCGACTGGAAGATAGCGAGTGGGAAGCTACGTTTCATCATGCCGATCAAGCTTCCCGCTGTGCCGGGATTCGACGTCGCCGGAACAATCGCGGAACTCGGTGCGGATGTCAAAGGCTACGCCGTCGGCGATCTGGTGCACGCCAGGATTGCGACGAACTCAGGCACTGGCGCGTGCGCCGAGTTTGCTGTCGTCGGAGCCGACGTACTGAATCGGGTCCCGGCAAGGATGGCACCTGCTGAAGCGGCGGCGCTTCCCCTAGCGGGGATGACCGCGCTTCAGGCGCTACGCGATCATGCCGGCCTGCCGCTTGAAGTCGCGCGCGAGCGCGTGTTGGTCGTCGGTGCGTCCGGGGGCGTGGGTCACTTCGCGGTACAGATCGCGCGGGCCGCGGGAGCGACAGTGGTTGGCGTGTGCAGCGCGCGCAATGCCGAACTCGTTGCCTCGCTCGGGGCGCACGAGGTCATCGACTACACAAAGCCGGATCCTTACCGCGGGCTGGCGCCTTTCGACATCGTCTTAGACTGTGTGGGCGGCAGCCCATTTTCCTGGACCCGGCTACTCAACCGCGGGGGCCGGTTTGCGTCGATCATGCCTGGTCCCGGCGTGTTCATTCGGAGCGTGCTGAATCCTGTGACCCGCAGGAAAGTGCGCGCCATGCTGTTGAAGTCCAACGCGACCGACCTCAGTATTCTGGACCAACTTGTCGAAGCGGGAAAACTCCGTGTCGTCATAGACAGCCGTTATCCGCTCACGGATCTCCGCGCGGCATGGAAGCGGTCAATGTCCGGAAGAACCGTGGGTAAAATCGTGATCGATGTCCCCGACCCCGAGAACCGGCAATGAACGCGGAAGACATACGCCAGCACGCCATGACTCTGGGATTCACCCTGGCGGGCGTCGCGCGGATTGAACCGACGCCAGAGGGAGCCTTTTATGGGGAGTGGCTCGACCACGGCTATGCGGGAGAAATGCACTACCTCGAGCGGCAGCGACCGGCTCGACTGGATCCGCAATCGATTCTGCCGGACGCGAAGTCCGTCATCGTCTGCGCCATCAACTACCACACGGACGAGCCGCTGACGTCTTACGATCCCGCGCGCGCGTGGATCTCGCGATACGCGTGGGGACAGGACTACCACGACACACTGAAGGACAAACTTCGGGAGCTTGCGCGCTGGCTTGAAACGCATGGGCCCGTTCGCACCCGAACGTATGTGGACACCGGACCGCTGACGGAGCGCGTCTTTGCGCGTTACGCGGGCATCGGATGGTTCGGCAAGAACACCTGCATTATCAATCAGGGTGTGGGCTCGTGGCTTTTCCTGGGATGCATTCTTACCGACCTTGAGCTCATGCCGGATACGCCGCCGCCAGACCGTTGCGGAACCTGCACGCGATGTCTCGATGCGTGCCCGACGGATGCGTTTGTCTCGCCATACGTTCTCGACAGCCGGAAATGTATTTCGTATACGACCATCGAGCTCCGGGGTGCGATTCCGGAGGATGCGCGCGAGGGTATCGGGCATCACCTGTTCGGTTGCGACATTTGCCAGGACGTCTGCCCATGGAATCGACGAGCTCCGTCGTCGGAGGATGCCGCGTTTCAACCCAAACGCGGTTTGATTTGGCCGGAGATCCAGACTCTTCTGAAATGGACGGATGACAACTGGACACACGCTGTCCGCGGCACCGCACTCAAACGGACGAAAGTTCGCGGGCTGCTGCGGAACCTCATGGTTGTTGCTGCAAACTCAGGTCTGAAAAGGCTGGTCCCGGGGCTGCAGCGGTTTCTGAGTCACGAGGACGAATACGTTCGGGAACATGCAGCGTGGGCGCTTGAAAAACTCTCAAGCCGTCCTGAAGACCCCACTACGAGCGCGTGATGACAAGGGGCAGCTCTGTCTCTACGCAACGGCGTTGTTCCTGAACTATGGCCGGCGCAAACTTCCATCTCTCGACGGCGGCACGCATTGCTTCGTTGAAGAAGACGTTTGTACCCTCTATATCCCTTACTAAAACATTACCGTTCTCGTCGATTGTGACTTTCACCTGGAATCTCACAGGATTCGCCATCGGAAATCTGTCAAATGGGAGGTTGGGGGGAGGCTGGCTCTTTATCCGAACCATCGCTTGTTGCGAGGGCATCTGCAGACATCCCGGTGCAGCCGCCGCGCTCACGACGGGAAGCTCCACCTTCGCAACCGGTGCCACAGCCACAGGTTCGCATGCCGATGCCTTCGAAAGCAGATCTGCAGCTATCGCGTCACTGGGAAGCAGATCTCGGGTTTGTTGACGAAACATGTCCAGTGACTGTGTGGCGCCGGTCGAACAAGTCTGATTCCACGACTCGACCCTTGAAGACACTACTTTTCGATATTCTCCACGCATCTGTTCCAGTGCGGCATCCGCTTTTCCCTCAAAGTTGACAGCCTCGAGCTCTCGATACACGGTTGTGGCCCTGGGAAACTCCTGCGCTTCGAAATACTTGCGCCAATCGAGAAACTTTTGTTCGACGATGAGTTTTGTCTTGCTCTCCGCGAGTTCGGCATATTGAACGGCGAGTTCGTGTCCGGGACGAAATTTGATAGCAGCTCGGAGCGTTTCGACCGCTTGCGGAAAATCTCCCCGCTTGTAGGCATCAACCCCGTGGGTGTACAGCAAGTCCGCAGCAGTGGCCGCCGCTTCACATGTGCAGCTCTCCCCGGGTTCGGCGGCCAGACGGAGAAGGCTATGCACATCGGCGCTTTTGGAAAACCTGTCGATCTCCCCACAGCGGGCCTCGCACTGGGCCTTTTTCTGTTCGGCCTTAGCTTCATTAAAGAGCGTGAGAACTTTTGGGGCAAACTGGCTGGCTTCCAGGGAATAGGCAGCATCCAGGGTGCAAACCTCCTGGAAAACCAACTTGGCCTGAGCATTCTGGTTCTGACCGATGTATCCAAGCGCCAACTGCAACTTCACTCGAATGCTCTGGCTCACATGACCCGGTTGCTGCCGTAGCTGGGCATCCAAGGGCAAGAGCAGTTCGACGGAATCCTTAAAGCGCGCTTCGTAGTAGAGTGCCTGGGCGCGTGTCAATGTGCTCTCAAAGTCGTCCTGGGCGGATGCCTGTTGAATCAATCCCATCCCGACGATCGGTACTAGAGCGAGGATCACACTGTTCCAGAACATATAAACCTTCGCTTTCGCTTAAGGGAAAGTGATCCGAATGGCTGTATCCTTTGCGGTCACTCGATATCGCTTATCCGGAAAATTCGGATTTCTAAAAATCAGTACGCTTCCGATAGGCACGCTGACGTCACCCAGCGGTGTTTGCCCGATTGGCATCAATTTAATCCCATCCATAAAGACCTGTGCCCAGGGCTGCGCATTGATTTGAATTTTGACTGGGAACGAAACAGTAGCCGTAGTTGTTTGCTCTCGCGTGATCAAGTGCGTCAGGGTCTGCCGAAGTCCCTCGTAGCGATATTCGAGGGTGTGCGGACCTTCGACGAGTTGGAGTGTCGCCGGCGTCGAGCCCAGGTTCTCGTCTCCACGATAGATTTCCACAGGGACAGCCGCGCTAACGGCAAGAGCGCCCATCGGCGGTGCAGCGGCCACCGACATCGGTGAGGCTACAGGCTTTGATCCTCGTGATCCTGTGTCTACCCGGAACACACGATTTGAATCCTCAACGCGCACGGACGTCGATGCCGTCAATGTTGTCTCGCTCCATGCGGGGTCGTTCCTATCCGAAGCCGTTGGAGGATTGTTCAGGGGGATGTATACAGCAATCTCCCGGGCTGCCGGCTGATCGGGCGGAGCGACTAAAGCTCTCTCGCTCCGAGGTTCACTGGTTGTGAATAGCGCGCTCCAGGTTCGCAACGCAGCAGGCGACTGCATCGCCGCAACAAGGACGAGGGTGGCAACCGAACCCACCACAATAGACCTGGGAGGAACCTTCCGACGCGGCCGAATAGTCGGTGGTGCAGGCCGGAAATAGCTTGCGGCAACAGTGTCCTGAAGCAGTGTTCGGGCTTCCAGGTTGTGCGGATCCGCATCGACGATTCGACGAAGTGCAGTCGCGGCCCGCTCGTACAGACCTGGATCGTCTTTCAGCCGCGCATCTCCGGCGAGCGTCTGCGCATCGGCGAACTGCTGATCCAATGCGGCGCGCACGGTCTCCTGGATCTTGCGAGCTTCGTTGTGGTCGGGATCGATTTGCAGGATGGCTCTCGTGGCTTCAAGGCACTGCTTGTGACGCTTTTCATCGGCAGCTTCCCTTGCAAGATAGACCAGTCCGACCAGTCCCGCCGCCACGGAGTCTGCGGACTTTGTATCCACGGGTGAGCGTTCGCCTGGCTCCAGCAGGACGGAAACCGGATTTACAGAAGGCTTAACATCGGACACTCTAGTTGCTCCAGTCAGTGGTCTTAACGACCTGGTTCAACACGAGTACTCGGCGTTCCGGGGCTGGAGAAGAGAGCAATAGTCGCAACCGGTGAGTGGCTGCCCTGGATCGTCAGGTTCGTGCGCCTTTTACCCATCCACAATTCCGCGGAGCGTTGACCCTCGAGCGGCAATTCCAATCCACCGGCCCGGATCATTTCCGCGAAGTCGCCCACTCTGAGTCCGGCGGGCGCACAATTGCAATGCACACGCGCTTTACCATCCGCACTTCCAGCAAAAAGAACACTGGCGATTTGCCGCGCAGGTAAAGAGACGGGAGTCGGTATCTGCCCCGGATGAAATTCGAAGCTGAATTCGACTTCGACATCCGGGGTTTGAATCTTGATGGAATGTACTCCGGGCTCCACTCCGGAAATCGTGATGCCGCTGTTGGTGAGATCTCCCCTGGGTTGACCGTCTATCTCCACGACCCCGGCTGGCTGATCGGCAGTGACATACACGTCCATCAAGATGGGCTGCAAATTGATTTGAAGAGTTTTCGGCTCAGAACTGAGGTCACCTTCCGTAATCTCCGCTTGCGCCTTAATGTCAACGCGTTGCGCTGGCGGTACCGCAGAAGGTTTTTCGCCGGTCGATTGGTTTACGTAAATGACCCAGCCGACAGCCAAAACTCCAAGAATCACGAGTCCGAGAAGAGCGACCGTCTGGAAGGATCCGTTTTGTCGAGCCGGTATCGGTTGCGCTATCGGTTCCGCGGGCGAGCCGCTGTATGGCCCTGGAGGTTGAGGCGTCTCGCCAGTCGTAGCCACAGTCGCGGGCCGCTCGCAATGACGGTGCAGTTCTGTGTCAGGAAGTTCGACCCGGACAAGGGACTTCTCCCAGGTCTCGTCAGACGTCCCATCCGATTCGAACGACAACGTTTGCAGTTCGGGCTGGTCGGGGATAAAGCTTCTTGCTTCATCCAGCAGCAAACGTAGCTTTCGGCGGTCGTCGTGCATCACCAGCCGTGCCTTTTCCAGCAACGCGATGCCGACCAGGTAGCGAACCTGCAGGTTGCTCTGGTCTAACGACTTTGCTTTCCCAAAACACTCCAGAGCTGCGTCGACTTCGTGAGCACGGAGAAATGTCAAACCATCGGCGACAAAGTTCTGCAGCTCCGTCGCATGTTCGGATTTTTCTTCGAGGTTATTCTTGATTGTCAGCAGTCCGCCGTCATTCGGGAATTCCGCCAGGGCATTGATGCATTGATAGAGTGCTCGTGAGTATGCTCCCGTGCTGCTCAGCTGGAAAATCGAATCCACGAATTCTGCGCGGCGCTTCGTTCTCCTTTGCGTTTCTGCCAGCGTTTCGACGCGCCGGATTTCATTGTCGAGTCCGGGCATCATGGGAAAGAGTTCTCGAACAAGATGCCACTGTTTCAAAGCCTGGGCATAGGCGTCGATGTGTTCTTGATTGCGCGCTTCAGCGACGACGGTGTTGAAGAGGTCGCGCCGGGCCGTGGCATTCTCCAAAAGATCTATGAGATAAGGTTCTGACGGATAGCGATGCAGTGCCTGTCGTATGGACTCGATGCGGGCGTCGAAATCCGGCACTTTCTCCAGTTCCGAGGCAAGTCGCCGAATGAATTCCAATCGGATTTCGCGATCTTTGCTCTCAACCTCTAATCGAAGGCCCTCGAACAGCCTGTCATTCGGATGCAGGGAAAGCATTCGATCGCACGTGATCAGGGCTTTTGCAGTTTCGCTTGCGGCCCTGGTCCCGGCAATCCAGGCTCTGACTTCTCTGGCGGCCTCCGCAGCCTCGGGGTCTTCAATGAACAGCCGGTCGGAGTGCACGTCAGCTCCGTAGGATGTTTCAGCCACGGTCTCCTTCCATTCGCTTACGGGATGGCTGGAGGTTCGCTCAAGTTGCGGTCAGCTTAGGTCCCTATGCGGAATTTAAAAATCGGATAAGGCGAGAGAATTCGTTCGGAACGACTACCGGGTTTTACCGAAGATACGGACGGTGTTCTTGCCGGATCGTTTTGAGTCGTAGAGTGCGTGGTCCGCATCCGCCACCATGTTTTCGGAGGGGCTGCCATGCCTGTACTCTGCGATTCCTATGCTGACGCTGGTCCTACCCGAATATCCAAGCGTTTCGAGGATATCTCCAGACTGCACGAGGGACAGAATCTTTTCCGCGACGTGCATTGCGCCTTCCGCGCTTGTTCCCGGCAGAACTACCCCAAATTCGTCCCCGCCGCACCGGAACACGAGATCTGTTGTTCGAACGCAAGCGTTCAGGACGCGGCCGATCTGGACGAGCAATTTATCGCCGACAACGTGGCCGTAGGTATCATTGATCGCTTTGAAGCTGTCCACGTCAATCATGAGAAGCGACAGTGTAGTGCGGTAGCGCTTGGACCGAGCCGCTTCGCGGTTCAGGACTTCGTGGAAAAAACGTGTGTTATACACGCCGGTCAGTGGATCTGTGGTTGCGGACCGCTGAAGTTCAGCAACGAGCCGTGCGTTCTCGATGACCATCGCTGTAAAGTCTGCGAGTTCCATCGCTGATGCCACGTCCTGATCGGTCAGCATCCTGGGGGGAGTGGACATCGAGATGAAGGCTCCCAGGATGCGATCTTTGCTGCGAATCGGAGCTGCGATCAGCGAAAAGAGCCCATGCTTGTCGATAAACGACCGCAAGTCGGGAGTAATTTTCAGGTCATGCAGGTTGGAGATAACAACCGGCCCCCCTTTTTCCATGGCAACGCGCAGAAGTTCGCTGGCGACAGCCTGCGGAGAAATATTTACAGCTGTCATCAGCATCCGTTTGAGCCGCTCCTGGTCGGCGCAGTATGCCGCTTCGAGGCGATATTTTTCCTCGGATTCGAGAACGATGAACGCCGTGTCAGCCAGCACTTCAGTGGATTTCGCAACCACTTTATCGAGTATGTCTTCAAGACTCAGCGACGTTATAGAAAGGCGGACAAGCTCGCCCAGAACCTTCGCCCTGTTGACTTGCTCTTCCAGGCGGTTCAACAGGTGACGGTACATGACACCGATGTTGCGTTCCTCTCCTGAGAGGATGATGGTGTCGGTTTCCTTCAGACCTGAAATGGCTTCGCCTAAGGTGGGGGTGACAATGCGGTCGGAGATCCGCTCCTGGAGCAGTTCTCGCAGTTCAGTGCAGTGGTCGGGATCCGTCCCGAGAATGAAGATCGTCCTGTCCATCAGAAAGGCAGATAGTAACAGCGCACTTCAACTCCGTGCCATAGGAAAGGCGGATAGTCCGACGCCCACCGGACGTCCGGAAAAGGGCACCTGCGGACCGGCACTTTGGGAGTAGGGACGCAGTCGCGCATCAATCAGGCAGGGCCCAGAAAGCGGCGGTAGGCCTCGTCGCCATCCGCAAACTGATAGAAGTAACCGAGATCCGCGAGAAATCCTTCAAACGCCCTGTCGTCGGACTCGGGAACTTCAAAAGCCGCCAGAACACGGCCGGAATCGCTGCCGTGATTGCGGTAGTGGAACAGGCTTATGTTCCAACGACCGCCGAGGGTATCCAGGAACTGCAGGAGCGCCCCCGGCCGCTCCGGGAACTCAAACCGGCATAGCCGCTCGCGCTGGACGCCGGCCGCATGGCCTCCGACCATGTGCCGGACATGGAGTTTGGCCATCTCACTGCCGGTCAGGTCGACGGTTTCGTAGCCCAGGCTGTTCAATTTCGACAGGACATCCCGCGCGTCCTCGCGACTGCGGGTACTCATGCCGACAAAGATTTCCGCCCGGCTTCGGGAATTCAGCCGGTAATTGAATTCCGTGATCACACGGGGTCCAAGCGCGGCGCAGAACTGGCGGAAGGCGCCGGGCCGTTCGGGAATCGTCACCCCGAAGAGCGCTTCGCGAAACTCGCCGACCTCGGCCCGCTCCGCCACGAACCGCAAGCGGTCGAAATTCATATTGGCGCCGCTCAGCAAAGCGACGTAATGCTTGCCGGGCGCTTTCACCCTTTCGGTGTAGCTTTTCAGACCGGCGACCGCCAGGGCTCCTGCCGGCTCCACAATGGCCCGGGTATCGTCGAAAACGTCTTTGATCGCGGCGCAGATGGCATCGTTACCGACGAGCACGATTTCGTCGACCGTGTGCTGCACAATGGGGAACGTGTAATGTCCTACCGTTCGAACCGCCACACCGTCGACAAAGATCCCGATATGGTCCAGAGTGACGCGGTGGCCGGCTGCCACGGACTCATACATTGCGTTGGTATCCTTCGGTTGAACGCCGATGACCTTCACTTCCGGCTGCAGGCATTTCACATAGGCTCCGATACCCGCAATCAGTCCTCCACCTCCGATCGGCACAAAGATCGCCGACAGCCCCTGCGGACGCTGACGAAGGATTTCGTCGGCGATGGTGCCCTGTCCGGCGATGACCAGCGGATCGTCAAACGGATGGATGAACGTCATCCCGGTTTTTGCCGCGATCTCGTCGCAGTGTTGCTTCGCCTCGGAGTAGTGATCGCCCCACAGGACGACTTCCGCGTTCATCGACTTCACGGCGTCGACTTTGATCTCCGGTGTCGTGCGCGGCATCACGATGACCGCCTTCAGTCCCAGCTTCTGGGCAGCCAGCGCTACCCCTTGCGCGTGGTTTCCCGCGCTTGCCGCAATCACTCCGCGCTCACGATCGGCCGATGATAGTTTGGAGATCTTGTTGTAAGCGCCGCGGAGTTTAAAGCTGAAGACGGATTGCTGGTCCTCCCGCTTTAGCCACACGCTGCCGTTCACGCGGTCGGAGAGACGCGGCGCGTAATCGAGAGGCGTTTCGCGGGCGACCTCGTAGACGCGGCTGGTCAGCGTTTCGCGCAGAAGCTCGTTCAGGCTGGGTACAGGGACGGTGGTCAGGTCAGACACATCAGGCATTGTACGCGAATTGCCGGGTAGCGGGATGGGGCGGCTTCGTCCGCCCCATCATTCCACCTCCCGGAGAATCTCCAGCGGCTTTTTCCTCAGCACGCCGTAGCTCGCCAGCCAGCCCGCAAGCGCTGTCAGCCCTGCGGTTATCCCCGTCGCGACGACAGCGGGAAACCAGCGGAAGTGGTAGTCCGCCTCCAGCAGGCGCGCCACCAGTATCGACGACAACACCGTCGCCAGTAGCGACCCGATCAGCCCCGCCACCGCCCCTATCGTGACGAACTCCACCGTAAAGATCCGCACCAGCGACGCTTTGGTTGCTCCCACGGTACGGAAGATCGCGACCTCCCGCATGCGGCGGGACCGCGTCCCCGCCACGCTGGACGCCAACACGATCAGCCCGCCGGCAATAGCAAAACCGGCGACGAAGCTGATCGCCTGGCTGGTCTTATCCATAACGCCCTGCACCACATCCAGGATGTCGGACGCATTGACGACGGTCACCGTCGGATAGCTGTCGAAAACGCGCTTCTGAAGCGCCCCTACACCGCCCGGACTCACGCGGACGGCGCCGAAATACGCGGTCGCAAAACCATCCAGGGCGCCTGGCGACAGGATGAACTGGCTGTTCACGCCCGTACGAGTCCCGTCCGTCCGGCGGAGATTAGCCACACGTGCCCGGATCTTACCGGCCGGGGCGTTCCACACGAGAATATTCCCAACACGAATCCCGAGGTTCTCCGCCGCACTTTCATTCACCGAAACCAGCGGCTCTGCGGGTTTCCCCTCCCACCATTTTCCCTCCAGGATCTCGGTCGCCTCAGGCAGACTCTCGCTCCACGTCAAGACAAATACCGTATTCGTGAAGCGTCGCGTGGCCACTCCCCGGGAGAGCTGGTCGATGGGAGTTCCGTCCACTGTTGCCAGGGTCGCCGAGACTGCGGGCGAAAGCGGTTGGCGCTTTACCACCGCGGGATCGCTTTCGAGGATCTTCGACACACCGTCTTTTTCCCGATCCGTAATGTTGATCAGGAAGACGTTTGGCGCATCCGGCGGGGCCGCAATTCGGATTTCTTCGAGCAGGGAATGCTGGATGAAATACACGCTCATTACGAACATCACGCCGATCGCCAGGCTGGTCAGAATCGCCACCGAGTGTGCGCCCGGCCGGTAGAGATTCCCGATACCGTGTCGTAACGACCGCGAGTGCCGGACAACCGCCATGCTTGAGACTCGCTTCATCAGCCTCAGCAACAGGGCCCCGATAAGGCCAAGAATAAGAATGCCGGCGATCAGACTCCCGGCAAACACGCTCGCGTAACTCGGCGACCCGCTGACCCAGATCGCGATTCCCCACAGGCCGAAAATCGCGAGTGCCGCCGCAATCAGGCTGGCCCAGTCTCGCGTCGTCGCCGATTCTCCCGCGAAGGTCTTCTGTAGCAACGAAGCGGGACGGATTTTGCGGATGGCGAGCAACGGCGGCAGCGAGAACAAGGCGGTCGTCACAAGCCCGGCGACGACACCCTGAAGCATCGCCGCAACAGGCCAGATCAAGGTCACATTCACGTCGAAGTAGTTCGCCACCAGCCGCGCGAAGACGGCCTGTGCGAACGCGCCGAGCAGAGCGCCAAGCACACTTCCGAGGATTCCCAGCCACAGGGCCTGAGCGAGGTAGATATAGAGGATGTGCTCGGAACGCCCGCCGATGCATTTCATGAACGCGATATTGGTCATCTTCTGACGCAGATGGCTCTGCATCGTGGCGCCCACGCCCAGACCTGCGACAATCAGGGCGATCAGGCTGACCATGCTCAGAAACCGCGTCGCGCGGTTGAGGGCACGCGTCAGCGTGGGATTCGTCTGCGTGTAATCGGTGATGCTCACACGTTTTCCGAACGTGGCTTCGAGCTTCGCTCGCAGCGCTTCCAGATCGCGATTCTCCGGAAGCTTCAGCAGGACCCGTTCCGTCACGCGACTGATATCCGTGACGATGCCCGTGCTCGCAAGGCCTTCCCTGGTGAAGAGCACGCGAGGCCCGAGAGTAAAGCCTGTCGTCATTCTGTCCGGCTCGCTGACTACCCGGGCTGCGACGCGAAATTCCTTCTGGCCGACCCGGAGCGTGTCCCCGAGTTGGATGCCCAGCCGCAATAAGAGGTCATCGGAGACAGCGACAGACTCCGGCCCCAGTCGAGTACCGGCCGGGTCCAGTTCGAGTTTTCCGTAAAAAGGGTAACGCGTGAGATCTGCGCCTTTGACCGAGATCAGAACTGGAATTTTTGCGCTCGCCGAAGCCATGCTGACGGTTTCCGTCACACGGGTGATCCGAATTCCTTCAGACTCCAGGCTTTC
>DASTBJ010000329.1:0-2385 GCA_035712125.1 Terriglobia bacterium | reverse complement strand
GGCCAAGCTGGGCGAATTCCAGTCTCAAGGTTCGATATCGTCAGGCGTCGGCGGACTGACCGATATCGCTTCAATCGCCAACGGGATATTCACGCAGCTCTACGATTTTGTGACGAACACAATGTCGACGGTTGGGCCCGGCCCGTTGAAGGACGTTCTCGACCGGGTGACGTCTGCGTCTCGCGCCAGACTGCAGGCCGCAGTTACTCCGGATCTCATTGGCTCGTTGATTGATTTCGTGCGTTACGGACAGGAAGAGTTGTTCGACTACTCCATGACGCTGTTTAGCCCGCTCACTTCCGTGACCCACAACCGCTTCTATTTGTCGCCGGATGCGACCGATTTGTCGCTGGACATTGCGCGAGGCGGCAATGTGGCGGGCGCCCTCGTGAACGTCTACGCCACTCTGCTGAATGCGACCCGGGTAGACATCGCCACGATATTGCTGGCCGACTTGCCCGATGGCGACCCGGTCACTGGCGGCGACTTCGTGAGGCGGATACTCGCTCTGCCCGCCGGTCTGGCAGGCGAGGTGATGACGCTCACTTTCGAGTTGGTCGGCGGTGGATTATCCGGACCGACGGTGTGGCTTGACGATATAACTTTCGCGAGCAAGGTTAAGGTCACCGACACCAGCAGGATTCCCGATGACGCGCTGGTATTGTTCCTCGACGACGTTAATTTAGACCCCGACCGCCTGACGCGCACAAGTCCCATCCTGCCTCTCAGCACGCCGATCAACCTTGTGCAGGGCAACAATCAACATAACGTCACGATCACCAACGACAGCACGGAAACGGTGTCTTATCGCATCGGCGTCGAGCCCAACTGGTTCCTTGTGCTGATCGATGACGGCAGCGGCACGTTCAACAATCCTCTGGCTCTGAACGCCAATGAACGGGAGATGCTGCCGAACACGTACACACTGCCTCCTGGAGCGACACTCACGCTGACCTTTGCAGCAACTCTCAACAAGGATGCGCTGGAAAAGCTCACAGTTGAAGACGCCTGGATGATGCGAGGGAATATCTTCGTCCAGGAACTCGGCACAACAGGCGGCGGCGGTACCTATGTACGCAGTCAGACGGGTGTGCAGACGTACTATCTGGCCGATGTGAGCGACTGGGCCCGCGATGACGGCATCCTCCAGTTCGCCGATACGCTCGACGGCCAGGAACGCGTCATTCGGATTCGTAACGAGTCGCCGTTCATATTCTCGATCGATCCGAACGGAGCAGCGGCCGACCGCTTCGACATGATCGGACAGAATGGAACCGATATTCGAGTGAAGTTCAAAGCGGTGGGTGTGGATGCGACGCCCGTCCAGAATCCTCTGATCTTCAGCCTCTCGGGAAGCGAGATGGCACGCATCAAAGTCGAAGGCAGGTCGGAAGCAGTACAGGAGTTACAGCTGCCACTGGAAAGCCTCGCGGCCCAGTTGAGCGTGCTCTATGACACCGTAACGCAGTTGCTGAGTGGGCAACCCCCCGCCAATCCGCCTCTTATCGCAGTCGGTGTTGATCCCGTCACGGGCGCTGCTGACTACTCGGTGTACCAGGCCTTTTACAACGCCTTCAGTGTCAATCTCCTTACCGCGACACAAGCCTTCCTGGATGGAGTGAGAGCGGGGGTCAGGGAGCTCCTGGGGCTTTTCATCGATGGCACTTTCGGAGGCAGCCTGTCGTTGATCGAGGTGCCTTTGGCCGACACCACCAATATTCAATTGTTCTGGTCCGGCGACATACCTGGCCATGTCGGCACGGAAGGTGAAGCCCCGCACGACATCAGAGCCGAGGCGTTGTTCGGCGAGACGGGTCTACTCGAGGGTTCGCTTGCCCTGGCAGATCGTCCTGCTCCCGCGATTCTTTCGGACTGGGCACTACGCGAAGACCTTAATCCTGCCGCGAAGCGGTTCCGACTCGATGCCCTCACGAATCTGACGCGCCAGAATCTGGTGCGTATGTTCACGGACACCATCATCATCGAGGCCGGAAGGTCCGGATTGACTACGGCATTCGACATGGGCCGGGCGTTTGGCTTAACCGTTTCGCACGAGTACGGCCACAATTTTGGTCTCTTCGACGAATATAGACAGACGGCCAACAGCAGCTATCCATGGACTACCCGCTACAACATGATGACGACCGGGTTCAATTTCGTGTTGGCCGACTCACAGAAACTCGTGCTTGCCCTGGCGCTGGACAATGTTGCGGCATCGAACGCGCTGTTTGGATTCAACGGCGCGGGTGATCCGAGAGCCATTATGTTGGGCGCGGTCGAAGAAGCACGGAGGCTGTTGCTGTTCGACACGTACAACTACCCGAATCTGCCTGACTACAATCTGACGATTATTTCTGGCAACGGCCCGCCGGAGGATGATCCTCT
>DASTBJ010000328.1:0-8463 GCA_035712125.1 Terriglobia bacterium | reverse complement strand
ACTGAAGGCCGTATAAACGAGCCACATCAACAGTGGATAGAGCACGACCGGGACGATGATGCTGTAGACCACAATCCCGCGCTCCCGAAATGCAGAGCGAAGTTCGCGGAGGTAAAGGATCCGGATGTCTTTCCAGTTCATTCGAGGGTTTCTCGTGCAGGCGGCGCCGCGCTCCTTTGTCGAGTAGAGTGCTTCAGAACTTCCGCGGAGACACTGCCGTCGGAAAACAAGTTATCACGAAGAGGTAGAATCATGAACGGGAGGTGGCAGCGACTGCTGCCAGTAGCCAATGTCAGGACTAGCAGAAAAGACATGTATTCCGTGCCGGGGTGGAGTGCCACCCCTGACAGCTGCCGAAATCCGGCCGCTGGAAGGCCAGTTGCCCGAGTGGCAGGTTGTGAACGACCATCATCTGGAACGGCACTTCGCCTTTCCGGACTTTAAGACGGCCTTGCGCTTTGTGAATCAGGTAGGCACCCTCGCTGAGGAACAGGGTCATCATCCCGATATCTTCCTTGCCTGGGGCAAAGTGGGGATTACGATCTGGACGCACAAGATCAACGGCCTTACGGAAAGCGACTTCATCCTGGCGGCAAAAATCGATCGGCTATAGTAAAGCTACTCCAGCGCTCCCGGGCTGACGGTGCGGATCGCGCGAGTGAGTGTGCCTTTTCCATTATTCATTTCAGCCGCAACGGTCAGGCCTTTCGCCACCTTTGCCCGGTTCTCAGGAGTGACGACGTGGTGTTCGCCGACCCTGTCACAAACATCCTGGAGATCCGACTCCGTCATGCGTGCGAGAGCCGCAGCCAGATCCGCGATCTCCGGCGCTTTGCTCCGGGCCTCCATCGCGAGGTATCCCCCGAGGAACGAAAGCAGGAATGGAACAATGGCATAGAGAAAGATCGTCAGGAATTGCAGACTTCGCGATGGCTCGAGCGTTCCGTTCCACCAGTTATGGAACAGGTCCGTCAATCCGAAGAAAACCATGGTCACCGATATCAGCGGAGCAGCAGTGCAAACAGCGACAAACGCATTGCGCAGGCTGCCCGATAAGCTCTGGCTCGAGCGTGACCGCGTCAACTGATAGATACACGCCGTCAGCCACGCCAGCGGCACAACGATGAAAACGGAGAACCAGAGAATGCTGAAGTTGTCCCGAGGCTGGATAATGGCGTCGCGCCAGTAAAGGCCGACGAGCAGAGCCAGAATGGCAATGAGTGTTCCTGCGGTCAGGATCGCCGGCTGCAATGGCGGGGCGCTTCTGAAGAAGATCACTGAACTGTAAAGGCTTCGCAACGGCAGATCGACGCCCCATCGATAGAACGTGCTCGCGCGGATCTTATTTCCGGTGGGTTCGGTGAAAGAGCCGACCACGCAGCTTCGCAGGACCAGGAGGGCTTTCAGTCCAATCTCACTGAGGATCAGGAAGGGGACTCCTCCCCCCCACACTTCCTCCAAGCCGATCTGAAAATCTCCAAACATTTTCCCGAGCCGGCTCTCCCTCGGAGAAAGCTCGAGTGGCCGTCCGCCCTCGAGGTCTTCGACCAGTCTCTTGCCGCCTATCGCGGCAACGGCGCTCAGCGCTGTGCTGTCCATGCCGACATCCGTACCGTGCCACTGGAGACGCGGCGGGTCGGCGAGCTGTTCTTTTCGGATCTGTTTCCATTCCGCCTGCTCCTTAATCGAATCTTCGAAGACGTGGGGCAGCGACTCATGGATGATGCGAAACTGCGCCATCTCGATGAGCAGATCGCGTATGGATTCGGGTGCGGGTGTGTTGCGATCCGCGAAGAAAGTCAACGCCTGGGTTCGCTTCCAGGGATCCGGATCGGTCACGCCTTCAACCCACGACTTAATCTTCGCGACTGCGGCCTCGCTCGAATCCTTGAACCACTCGTCGAGTGGGGAGGGCGAACCGTCCGACGGCAACAGGGCGTCTCTTGCGCGCTGCCGGGCAGCGTCGCTGTTCATGGCGGTTTCTATGGCCGACCCCGTGAGCAGGGTCTCGACAAGCTCGCACGCGCCATCCAGCCGGCCCCACATGATGTCGTTCGATCTCCATGTGCGTTTGAAGAATGCCGAAAAATGAGCGAGGGAATCTCCGGCGGTCTTTGTGCGTGCTTCCCGTTCACTGAATCCACGCTGCGCATCCGACGGGCTGATGCGGCAGACGTTGATGACATCTTTTTCCCGGATTCCGGAGACCCATTCCAGCGGAAACAAATAGGCATCCATCGAGGCAAAGTGGCAATAACGGAGGAATACCGGATCGTCGTTGCCGAGAAGATCCTCCAGAAACGCAAGCTCCACGTTATCGGCATGAACGAGTACACTCGAGAAATTCCCAATCGGGAATGAGAGGCCTTCGCTCAGACGTTCAATCCGGCGACTGAGAGTCTGATTGAGCACCTTCAGGTCGTCCAGATAGGCGACCAGACCTTCGGAGCGGAGCAGGAGCTGCAGACTTGCTACGACTTTGTCCCACGTCTCGGCGGGATTCGGCTCCTTCGATTCGTCCCAGCCGTAGTCCGTTTTGTGGATCATTTTTTCGATCGCGGAGTGAAGCACATCGTAAAGCTCGAGCTGGTGATTCAGCCGTTTCAGTACGGGAAGGTACCGGGCGGTTCGTGTTGCGCGGTCCTCAGCGGCCGACGGTGAATACAGCTTTCCGTAGACGAAATAGATCAGGTTGAAGATTCGTCGAAGCCTGAACAGGATGTCGAAATCGCGGAGAATACCCGTTGTGCCGGACGTTCGGCTGTCGAACTCCTGAATCAGCGATGCCCTAAGCGCGGAGATCCTGCTGGAGTTTCCGACGGTAGCCTGCTTAAAGACGCCATCAATCACCCGCGAGCTAATCGACGCGTATCGGGTGCGAGAGTAAATGGATCGCTGCGGCTCCGGAATGTCCGGAGGAACTTCCACGCCGGGCTTTTGAGTGCCCGTGAATTCATAAGTCTCCGCAACGTTTTCGAGTACACGGCGGTACTCGCGAATGTTCTCGTTGCGTTCCGCGAGCAATCGCAGGTCGTCGGTGATGCTTTCGTATCCCGGAATTGTCACGAGAGAATTGAGGACGGGTTTCAGGAAGCTGGGTGCGTTTGGGATTGAGTTAACATCCGTATCCGGAAATCGTTCAACGTCTGGCTCGACGTAGTAGAGTCTCCGGTCAACCTTGCGTTCCGTTGTTCTGAAGAAAATTTCGCGCACCGTGTGTGTAAACGGTTTGTTGTCGATCACACCGCCATCGATGAGGAATGCGCCTGCCGGAAGGTTGCCCCAGTACTGAAGCAGCTCATTGGCAGACATGCGCTCCATCGGCTTGCCCGAGATGTTGGAGTGCGAAACAAACACGGGGGCGAATGCGCCGGGAAAGCAGGATGTGATTCTCGCAAGCTTCGCGAGCGCGGTGGTAACCGCTGGGTTGTTTGCGGGATCCAGGTTGGACTTGCGCCCGCGACGATGCTTGAGATGAAACACGGAACGGTAGTCCTTGACTTGAATCGCGTGCCCGGAGTCGTCGACCCGATTTTCGACACGGCCGTCGACCGAGGTGCCGGTGACGAACAAGTCGAGTTCACGAACGGGAGACGGCGATTCTCCGCGTGCCGGTGCGCTGTCGAGCACACGAAACGCGTGTTCCAGTTCGCTCTGATAGTACCCTTCGCTGTCGAGCAGGGAGCGAACGGGTTCAGACCCGTGTGAAGGTGCGCGAACCAGCCGGCGGATATCGGCGGCGTTGCGCCAGAGCTGCTCGCACCGGGTGAAATCCTTTCCGTTGCACAATGCGTAGGCCAACAGAATCCCGTTTATGCCGCCTGCCGATGATCCGCTCAGAATGTCGAGGTTGATCTCCGAGTCGGTCAGTTCCTTGATGAGCCGGTAAATGCCGTTGCCCTGTACGGCATGGTAGAACTCCTGCGACACGCCGTTGATATACACCGCAAGCGAAACGCCGCCATACATAACTAGCCCGATTCTTGTTTCCCGGGAACGTTCAGCGGCAGCGGATGTGTTCTCTGGTGTAATCGTCGTGCTCAAGGTGCTATTAGCCTCCGGCCGGCGATTTTACCTTGGGAATCAGATTTCCGGGTTGCGGTTCGCAGAACCCGCTTATGACGGCGCGTCCGATTGGTGAGAGAATAAAACGGTAACTCACCGGAGGTGGATATTGAGCACTTCAAAGATTCTGTTGATCATTGTTGCTGTCGTCGCTGTGGTTGCGGTGATTGCAGGATTCGGAATCGCTGGAACGTACAACAGCCTCGTACAACTCGACCAGCAGACCCAGTCTGCGTGGGCGCAGGTGGAAACTGCATATCAGCGCCGCAATGACCTGATTCCCAACCTTGTCGCGACTGTGAAGGGAGCGGCGAAGTTCGAGCAGGACACGTTGACTGCGGTTACAGAAGCCCGGGCCAAAGTCGGCCAGGTTACCCCGCAGGCGGTTGAGAACATCACGACCAACCCTGCGGCAATGCAGCGTTTTCAGGATGCGCAGGTGGGATTGGGATCGGCGTTGTCCCGTTTGATGGTGGTGGTCGAGAAGTATCCGGAGCTCAAGGCGACGAAAAATTTTCAGGACCTGCAGTTCGAACTGGAGCAGACCGAGAATCGTATCGGTGTCGAACGCCGGCGGTACAACGAAACGGCTCAGGCATTCAACACACGGCGCGATTCGTTCCCGACGGTTCTGATCGCGGGCTTCTTTGGCAGCAAGTTCCAGCCGAAGGTTTACTTCCAGGCAGACGCCGGAGCGGAAAAACCGCCCGAGGTTAAGTTCTAAAGGTGACTCCTGGTCGGTTAGGCAGGTTAGTCCTCGCTCCAACCTTACTGCTGTTTTTGCTCGTCCCGGTCGCGAGAGGGCAGGATGTTCCCATTCCGCCTGCTCCATCTCAACATCTCACCGATACCGTGGGGTTTCTCGCAGCCGCGGATGCCGAACGGCTCAACGCGCGGTTGCGGACTTACGAGCAGCAAACGAAGCATCAGGTCATCGTTTACATCGGATCGACGACCGGGGACGTTCCGATCGAAGACTGGGCGAACCTGGCTTTCGAGCGATGGGGCGTAGGGCGCAAGGGTCTGGACGACGGGCTCGCGCTTTTCATCATGGCGAAGGATCGCCGCCTTCGCATCGAAGTCGGATACGGGCTTGAGGGGGAGATCGGCGACCTGCGCGCATCGCGCATTATCGAAGAGGTTATCGCGCCCCGTCTCCGATCCGGAGACAATGCCGGCGCTGTCGAAGCCGGCATTGAAGCCCTGATTCAACGGATCGAGTCCCCGCAGCAGCCGGCCGGGACCACACCTGACAACCGCGTTGGACAGTCTGTGCGGGGAGTCCCGCTGGTTTTCGTGGGTATCGTTCTGGTCATTGTCCTGGGGCTATTTGTCACCAGCCCCGGTTTCGCGGCGTGGATCCTGCTCAGTGTCCTTACGGGAGGCAACAGACGTCGCGGGCGTCGAGGTGGACCCTGGGGTGGAGGATTCGGTGGCGGCTGGGGCGGCGGTGGCGGTTGGGGCGGCGGCGGAGGCTTTAGTGGGGGCGGAGGAATGTCCGGCGGCGGAGGCGCCAGCGGGTCATGGTAATGACGAGGAAACAATTGTTGCGGGCCATCGATAGCAGACGCGTCGAGGCAGCGATCCAAAATGCAGAACGTCAAACCTCCGGGGAAATCGTCGTGTCTGTCGCGCCATTCTTCTGGGGCAGCATTCCCAAAGCCGCCAAGCTGACCTTTACGCGGCTTGGGGTGTCGCGTACGTCAGCGCGTAACGGCGTCTTATTCTTCATCGTGCCGTCGAGGCGGCAGTTTGTCGTTCTCGGCGATCAGGGCATTCATGAAAAAGTCGGACAGGAATTCTGGGAACTCGTTGCTTCACACCTGACGGAACATTTTCATATCGGTGAGTTTACCGAGGGGTTGGTTAACGGGATTGAAGAAGTGGGGCGGCAGCTCGCCACCTATTTTCCATACGATCGACTCGCCGATGCAAATGAGCTGGCTGACGATATCGATTTCGGGAGCCCTGAATGATTGCGATAATGGCCGGCGTGGAGATACCGGAAAACGAACTCGAATTCATTGCGTCGCGCAGCGGAGGCCCCGGCGGACAAAACGTGAACAAGGTATCCAGCCGAATTACGCTGCGCTTTGATCTCGAGCGAACAACTGCACTTTCCGATGAGCAGCGTGCCCGGATCCGAGCGAAACTCGCGTCGAGAATTAGCAACGAAGGTGTGCTGCAGATCTCGTCGCAGCGAACGCGAAGCCAGGAACTCAACCGCGAAGACGCCCTCTCACGTTTTGCCGAGCTCCTGCGCGACGCACTGCGTGTGGAAAAGGCACGCGTCAAAACAAAGGCAACGCGTGCGTCTCACGAAGGGCGCTTGAAGGAAAAGAAAGAACGGACCTCAGTGAAGAGGGCACGTGCCATCAAAGGATCGAGGGCATGGGACGAATAATTCGCGCGTTCGCGGCTCTGGTGGTCACGGTTGCGCTTTCGACGGCGCTGGTCTCGACAGGTGCGCAGCAGAACTCCGCCTTTTCGCGTATCGCCTACACGTTGTCTATGTCTCGACCTGCGACGCATCTCTTTGAAGTGAGCGTCGCTATCGAGACATCTCCGGGGCCGGCACCGGCTTCTGTCGACCTGCAGATGCCTCTGTGGCAACCCGGCCGCTACGCGAACGCAGACTTTGCGAAAAACGTGCAGGAGTTTTCGGCAAGTGCCGGGGCGCAGGCGTTGCCGTTTGAAAAAGTCGACAGTCAGACCTGGCGTGTTCAGACCAATGGCAATAGAACGCTGAGTGTTTCTTACAAAGTTTTCGGTAACGACCTCTCGGGGACATACGCCCAGTTGGATGGTACGCACGGCAACTTCAATGGTGGCGAGCTCTTCATGTACATCGTCGGGCGTAAGCAGGACGCCGTGGAACTGCGCATCCAGCCACCGCCCGGTTGGCGCGCGATCAATGGACAGTCGGACCGCCTCGACCAAACGGAGTGGAAATACTCGAATTACGAGTTGCTCATCGACAGTCCGACAGAGATCGGCCCGAGCTGGACACTCGACGAGTTCAGCACCGGTGGAAAAAACTATCGCGTTGTCGTGCATTCGCGAGGTGAGGAAGGCGGACAGCGGCCCGCGCTGATCCGTGATCTTCGCAAAATCGTGGATGCGCAGGTCGCCATGTGGGGAACGCCGGAATTCGATCGTTATACGTTCCTTTACCATTTTGCCGACGACGGCCGATCGTACGATGGAATGGAGCATCTCGCTTCCACGCAGATCATCAACGGGAACAACCTCGCGGATCCGGGTGTTCTGGCACGTGCTCTTGAAGATGCGTCGCATGAGTTCTTCCACGTCTGGAACGTGAAGCGTTTACGTCCTGAGGCTCTCGGGCCATGGGACTGGACGCGTCCGGCGAACACGAAGAGTCTGTGGATTGCGGAAGGCCTGACGCAGTATTACGGCAATCTCATGATGCGCCGCGCCGGAATCTGGGATGACGCCGCATATCTGCGCGAGTTGCAGCGCTCGATGGAGTACGTCGAGAACAGTCCCGGCACCCGATTGATGAGTGCGGTAGACGCGTCGCTGGCTGCGCCCTTCATTGACTCTGCCGTGCATCGCCAGCAGACGAATTTGTCCAACACGTCGATCACGTATTACATCAAGGGTGAGCTGATTGGCGTCGTGATGGATCTTCTGATCCGGGGGCGTACCAATGGCAGCCGGTCGCTGGATGATGTGTTTCGCCAGATGTACGACGAGCACTACCTCAAGGCGCCGAATGCGACGTACTACCTGAAGGGGCGTGGTTACACGGAAGAAGACTTCGTCCGCGCGCTGTCGCGAGTTGCCGGAACGGATATGCAGGGCTTTTATGATCGGCATATCCGCGGCGTGGAGGTCCTGCCTTATGAATCGGCGTTTGGTGTGGTCGGCCTGCGGCTGGTGAAGATTCCCAACGAGAGAGCTTCCACGGGCATTGTCGTTGAACGTGGCGGTGCCGGTGTACGTTTGGCGGCATTGCCGACAGCCGGCCCCGCTGCGCGCGCCGGCCTGCAACAAGGCGATCAACTGGTGGCGATTGGTGGTTCGTTGGTAAATCGTTCGAACTGGCAGGCCCCGCTGGAACGCCTCAATCCCGGGGATCGCGTGAAGGTGCAGGTGGAACGGTTTGGGAAGACTGTCGATGTCGAGTTGATTGTGGGAGAGCCCGCCAGCTTTTCTTACCGTTTGGAAGAACTACCCAACGCTACCGCTGAAGCCCGTCGCCAGCGAACCGCCTGGCTGACCGGGAGATAGTCGGCGGCCAAGCCCGTTGTTTACATTTTTTCCGTGAAACTTGAATTAACTAGGGACTGAGAGCAATTCCTTCCACGCCCCCCTGACTCAGGGGGGCATGGATACTCGCGGTCCCGAATTCAGTCCGGACTCAGGGGGGCT
>DASTBJ010000327.1:0-5143 GCA_035712125.1 Terriglobia bacterium | reverse complement strand
GCGAGATCGGGCCATCGTTCGGTGTCGACTTTCAGTACGACCGCGCGACCGGCCATCTCCGCGGCGGTCCGCTTGACCTCGGGTGCCGCCATCCGACAAGGGCCGCACCACGCCGCCCAGAAGTCGATCAGCACGGGGACGCGGGCGCCGTTGACGATCTCGTCGAAGGTGGCGGTGTCGGCGTCAATCGGTTCTGCGATAGGAGGCAACACGGCCTTGCACGCGCCGCACCGGCCCTGATCGGCAAGATGCCCGGCCGGAATCCGATTCTTCTTATTGCAGCTTGCACACTCGCGAATCATAAAAACAGCATACTCCGCGCGACGATTCGATAGAATTGACGCATGGCTTTTTTCGATCGAATCGTGGAAGAGAAAATTCGAACCGCCCAGGCCGAGGGTGCGTTCGACAATCTCCCGGGCAACGGCAAGCCGCTGAATCTTGACGACGACAGCGGTGTTCCCGAAGACCTTCGGCTTGCTTTCAAAGTATTGAAGAACGCCGACTGCCTACCCATCGAAATGGAGCTTCGGAAGGAATTCTTCAGCCTTCGCAAGCTGTTGAACGCGGCGATCGATCAGCCTACGCGAAGCGAGCTGCGGCGCGAATTGAACCTCATTGCTCTCAACCTCAATCTGAGGACAAAGCATCTGGCCGCGCTCGATCTTCCGCAGGACTGATTGGCGGCCCCTTTAAGGTGAGGCTGAACGTCCTCCGGGCTGTTGACTCTTCTCGATGCTCGCCATGAGCGTCCGCTGTCCGAAAACAAGCCAGCCCATCAAAATCAGACCCGCCCAGGGAAGCAGCGGACCGACATCCTGCACCAGCAGCGGCGTTGCCGCCCAGAGGCCGTCGAGAAAGAGGAGGAAGGGAAACAGCTTCCGGTAGCGCGGACCGGCGTCGGTGTGGCCCCACCCGACAAGGCCGATGAGGTAAATCCGTACGGCAAAACCGATCAGCGCCATCATCTGCAGGCAAAACCGACTGTAGTCGACGGGTATGACGCTAAATGCCCGGGTCAAAGACGGATCCAGATTATCCCAGTAATAAAACACCGCCAGATAGGATCCGACATACGGGATCTGCGCGAGCAGAAACAAGATTCGGGAAGACGTCACGCTAATTGGAAGAACGAAATTCTTGTCGTCATCCCGCGCCGGGAGCGTCGATGGTCCTTCGCCATTCTGACGCGTCTCCTTACTGCCGGCCGACGGCTCCCATTCCACGACGTCAACCGAAGCGATAAAACGGTAGCCCTTTCGCGGAAGCGTTTCGATGATACGCGGGTGGTCGGTAGTGTCCTCCAGGGCTACCCGGATCTTTCGAATCGCCGTGTTCACGGCATGCTCGAATTCCACGAATTCTCCGTCTTTCCACAATTCCCGTTGGATTTCGTCTCTCGTGACCAGTTCACCCCGGCGGTTTGCGAGGAGCGCGAGCAGGCGCGTGGGTTGATCCTGAAGCGGGACGCGGTGCCCTGCCTTGCTGAGTTCCCCGGTCTGAAGGTTCAGTTCGTAGGTTTCGAAGTGTATGCGAGTTTGCCTCATGGCTCCGGCGACGTCCTTATAACTCATTAATTATCAACCATTCAACAGAAGTTACCTTGACGTTACCTCGCGTTTACCACGCGTGCATTGAGCCTTTCGGCCGGAGGCCTAGACTGGCGCTTGTTGAATCGCAAAGGGGAGGGCTTATGGCGGACAGCGGGTTGCCGTGGATGATGCTGTCGTACTTCGGGTTGGCCGTTGCGAGCGCCGTCATGCCCTGGCTGAATGCCGAGGTCATCGTGCTTTCGCTGCCGGCAGTCGCGCCATCCCGGACAGCGCTCGCGCTTCTTGTGTTGATTGCAACCGTGGGGCAGATGACGGGCAAGTGTCTGGTTTATTGGGCCGGACGGAAGGGAAAGAGGGCCCTGCCGGGCCGCGCCGGAATGGCGCTCGAGAAAATGAAGGACCGGCTTGCAACAAAACCCTCAAAGGCAGCAGCTCTGGTGTTGGTCAGTTCGCTGGTCGGTTTACCCCCGTTTTTCCTGGTGACCTTTGTCGCGGGTGCCGTGAAGATGAACTTCGTGACCTTTATGACGGCAGGGTTGGCGGGCAGGCTGGTTCGATTCGGAGCGCTCGTCATGGTGCCGCAGCTGGTGGTGATGTGGTTCAAGAACTGATCGCCAAATTCGGACGGGATGTCCGCTATCGCCGAGGCAGCCGGACTAACGCAAGTTCCACCGTCGATGTCGATCGCGCAGCTACCTTGCTGACCTGCGCGCGATCGGCGAAAGACTCCAGGAAGAGTTCATCCAGGTAATCGTCGTCCTCGTTACGGTCGAATGCAAAAAGGTCGTACTCTCCGGGAGCGACTGCTGGAATGCGAAACACGCCCTCCCGATCCGCGGTCGCCGTACGAAAATTCTGCTGGATTTTGCGATCCTTCGGCGCGAGCACCACAAACGCCTGTCCCACAGCGCTCCCGGATTCCCGCACGCGCCCTTCCACGGTTCCGCCATCGGTCTTCAACACCACGCGAATCACGTCACCGCCTGAGGCAATCTGGAACGGGCTCGCGAGCAACTCCTGTGAACCCTGGGTCACCGCAGCAATGTAGGCATTGGGTGGTAGAGATCGCTGGTCAATAGTCATCCCGTAAGTTTCACCGGGAATGGTGCGGGGGATTCGGAACTCCCCGGACTCACTGGCGCTGGCACCGATCGTTCCCGGGATCTTTTCGGATTGGACGGCGAAGGTCGCCGTGGGGCGCACTGCGGCGTCGTCAATCTCGACCCGGCCGGCGAGAACGACGGGTGGCGGTACGGACACCGCGATTCCGCGGAAGACGGTACCACCGACGGTGAGCGGAATGAGGATCCGTCCTTGTTGAGGACCCTGGGCGGTTGCATCAAGCAGATAGAAGCCTGCGGGTACAGGTCCGAGGCGAAAGTTGTCTCCGGCCCGCGCCCTGGTTGAAACGGAATACGATGTCTGGTTGGCGAGCGTGATCGCAACGTCAGATCCCATGGGCGCGGTCGGCGACGGAACAATTGTGCCTTCGACGATCACTCCCGGCTTTTCCTCCAGGATGATGTTGATGTTGGGCATGGCAAGAGCGCCGCGCAGATCGATGCTGGCGCGCGCATCGGGCACGTTGACTCCCGGATGGAAAACTGGAAGGCCCGTGCGGGGGACGCCACCCGCAGCAAACTGGCCGGCCGCGTCAAAGCCGCCGGTAAATGTCGCGGGCGCGACGAGCAGGATGTACCGACCCGGCCGGAGGTTGCCTACAACAAACTCACCCCGATCGGTGGCCTGGACGATGGGGATATCCGCGCGGGGAACGGGTTTCCCGCCTCGAACGCCATAAACACGAACCAGGGCACGCGCGGCGGGTTCACCGTCCTGCCAGCGTACCGTGCCGGAGAGTTCGCGCTTCGTCGTCATCACGATCTCCGGCAACGATGCCGGTGATGAAGCGGTCACGGTCAGGTCGATGGGTTCGGGGAAGTATCCCGCTTTCTCCAGCGTCACGCGATACGTGCCAGGGCGTATACCCGTCAACACGACATCGCCGAGATCGTCGCCTCCTCCCGTAAGGCCGTCGACCATGCCACCGCCGGTCAGTGTGTAACGGACGCGGGGAATCGCCTGACCCGTCGCTCCGTCGATGATGTGCACGCTAATGTTGCGGCTCTGGTCGGGTTGCTGGTAAGACGCAGCGTCTATTCCGAAGCAGGCAAGCAGCAGGATCGCGCAGATCGTCAACCTTGAAATCTTCATCATGAATTACCTATCGGTGTGCGTAACCGACAGTTCGACGGATTGAACGGCGAAGGGAGTTACGCTGATTGCCTTTCCGCCCACGGCATAACGACGCAGGAAGTCACCGCTGTAATAGATATCTTCGTCGTTTCGATCAAAGGCAAAAATATCGTAGTTCCCCGGGGGGATATTGGAGATCTGGAACGATCCATCGCTCATTGTGAACGCATTCCGGAACCAGAATTCGACACGTCGATCACGGGGCGCGAGCACAACGAAGGCACGCCACGGCACCTTCGCGCCGTCGGTGACTTTTCCCTCGATGCGGCCACCATCGCGCTTCAGCAACACGCGGACGGGATCGCCGCCCGCGGTCACCGGCAACGCTCCTGCGGCGAGATCTTTCGGTCCCTGACGAATACTCGCGACGTATGCGTTGCCCCAGTTGCTTCCGGGCCCGATGATGTAGTCTTGTCCACTGACAGCGCCAGGCAGGCGGAATTCTCCGCGCTCGTTCACGGCGCCACTGAGAAATCCGTATGTCGATTCCATCTTCGGTACCCACTCGAGGAACAGACTTGCACCCGTAGCCGGAACAATTCTTGATGGAAGACCCTGGGCCGCCTCGTCCAGGTCCACCCTACCTTCGACCACCGCCGCGGCGGGGAGGTTCACATTGAAATCGCGAATCGGACTGTCGCGATTCACAACAATCGGAATCGCCGTCACGGCAGGCTCGAGGGGGACTCCATTGACTGCGACCGTCGTTGAGCCGGGCGGTACCGGCGCGGGTACTGGAACGCCCCGAGCGAAGAGCAAGTAGGAACCGGGAGGCACCGGATAGAGTCGAAACGATTCCCCGATCCGAGTTTCTGTGCCGACAATAAACGGCGTGGGGATTCCGGGAATGATCAGCCCCAGCTGCGCAGGTAGTCCCGGCATAAGCGTTTCGGACGTCACTTTTCCTTCGATGGAAACGCCACGCTCCTCTTTCATAACCAATGACAGGCCCGGCATTTCCTTCATTGTTCTCATGTCGAGCATCTGAGCGTTTTCAGGACGCTCGCTTCCTGGAAAAATAACCGGCAGCGCAACCCGCACGGCCGTCCCGGGCGCGACCACCTGCGGTCGCTGGTAGGCGAAAACGAGGTACCGGCGAGCCCGGAGCCCTTCGATCCGGAATTCACCCCGCTCATTGGTGTTGACGGTGGCTATAAAGGGAGATCGGGAATACACCCCGCCCCTGAAGCTCATGGTGTGAACGATGGCGTTCGTCACGGGTTCGCCGTCATCCCAGCGCACAGTCCCGGAGACGGTTCTCTGCGCGGTGATGTTGAGATCGCCGAGTTCGAGAGGGAAGTTACTGGCTTCGGGGCCACCGACGACGATATCGG
>DASTBJ010000326.1:0-9382 GCA_035712125.1 Terriglobia bacterium | reverse complement strand
GTGCACTCCGTCTGCGCGAAGAACGAAATCGCGGGTCGGGCTCCATTGGACGCCCAGGGTGAAATGCTGAACCATCGGGTTCTGCATGCTGTTGTCGATGATGTTGATTCCACCGGCACCCGCTCCTGGCAGGATGAAACCCGTGAATGGAGACGATAGGGTCGGAGCGCCTGGTGCAAATACTCCTGATGTCGTATCGAGGAAGAAGGTGTTGCCGGCGCGGACCTCGATTGGCAGGGCGCGCCCGTCGAGCCCCCGTTCGAGCGACTCGATTTCGAGCGTGATCCGATCGTAGAAGATTCCGTAGCCTCCCCGCAGGCTGAACCGTCCTCCTTCCGAAGAAATGTTGAACGCCACGCGTGGGGCGAAGTTGTTTTTGTCGCGGTGGCGCTCGCCTTTGAGAAACGGCAGGATCAGGGGATTGAGTTCGTCGACGCGGCTCACGTTCTTGACGTCCGTATCCAGTTCGTAGCGCAGTCCCATGCTCAGAGTCAGCCACGGCTTGACGCGGAAATTGTCCTGGATGAAGAAGGCGAAGTGCTTATTGTCCGCGTCAGGGAGGTCGAGGGGGCGCGTCGGAAATGCGCTGCGCAGAGTCACCGCAATAAGAAGATCGTCGTCGTTGACCCGTCCGTCCTGGTTGCGATCGAAGTCCGGGAAATCCTGAACGAGTTCGATCCGGCCCTGTTGGAAGACCTCAAGGAAGAACGCTGCATCGATCTTCTGGAATTCCGCGCCCGCATCCAGTCTATGCCGGCCGACAGCCCAGGAAATCGTATCGGAGAACTGCAGGCGGTTTTGCCGCGTTTCCTGGGGCACGCGGAAGGAGGCCCCGTCCTGCAGGCTCGGAAACGTGAGTTGCGGGCCTGGTTGTACCGGTGTAATGCGATTTCGGAAGTTGTTTTCGCTGAAGCTGAAGCGGTTCACTGTGCGTGCAGAAAGCACGCGCGTCCAGGCGAACGCTCCCACGTGAAAGTGGTTGTCGGAACTCTGCCGTTGGGATGCGGACCCGATTGCCCGCGCCAGAGTGCTGGCGGAAACGTCGTCTTCCAGCTGCAGCGAGTAACGAAAGGTCAGCAAATCCTGCGCCGAGGCCTGCCAGTCGGAACGGACCGTGGCAATCAGGTCATTGAGCGGCGCAGGTGCCAGGCCTCGCGTAATGCTTGCGGTGGCAGTATTTCGCTCGCCGACAAGAACCGCCCCATCCTGATTGCGAAACTCAACAGCTCCGAACCACCAGGCCTTGTCCTTCACTATCGGGCCGCCAAGAGACGCAGCATACTGTTGGCGGTCGAACGAGGGGTCCAGGCCGAGACTGCGATCGAGAGTAGGCGGCAAAGCCTGCAAAGCATCGTCTCGAAGGAAGAATGAGAAAGCGCCGTGCACGGCGTTGCTTCCGGATTTTGTAACAACGTTGGCTACAGAGGATCCCGAGCGGCCAAGCCCAGCGGAAAACTGGTTGGTTGCGATCTGGAATTCCTGAACCGCGTCCTGGGGGATGTTGTTCAAGGGGCCGCCGACTACATCGTCGTTGTTATCTCCTCCATCGATCGTGATGTTGCCGCCGCGTCCGAGCTGACCTGCGGATGAGATGACAACAGTGCCTGTCTTCGTCGGGTCGAAGTTAGGCGCCGGCGTATTCCCCGGAATCAAGAGTGCCAGTTCGAGATAATTTCGTCCGTTGAGCGGCAGGCCTTCGATGAAGGACGAGGAGATCAGACCGTCGATCACTCCCGATGTGGTGTTGACGAGCGGCGTAGCGGGCTCAACAATGCTGAGTTGCTCCGCAACACCTTTTACCCGGGGCGTGATGTCAAGCGCAGTGGTTCGACCGACCTGCAGCACCACGGATTCGTAGATCGTTTCCGCGAAGTTTGCAGCCTGGGCACGGACCTCATACTCGCCGGCAGGCAGCCCACTGAGCGCGTAGAAACCGCTGTCGTTCGTGGAGGTTTCACTCCTGGTCTCTGTCGCTTTGCTCCGGGCGACGATCTTCACCCCCGTCATGGCTGCGCCAGTCTGGTCGGTTACGCGACCGCTGAGGACGGCGGCCGCTGGTTGTTGCGCCGCCAGGGGCGTCGTCAGAAAGAGGACCCAAAAGAGACATGATGCCGAAATTGTTGACAGTCCGATCCGCATAGCCCTCCTTGTGCGTGGGCGCGATTCTTTTCGCAAATGGCGGAAGGAGGCAATAGTATGAAAACACTACAGGGCAGCGGTGGGACTAAAAGCCCGTTAACGGCGTGATTCCTTTCGACTCCACGCAATCGTAGGTTCTTCCAGCTGCAAGGTTCTTGTACTCCTCGGTTCGACCGCTGGGCCATTCGACGACGGCGAGGTCGATCTTGTCGAGCCTGCCGATCCCGAACGTGACGGGTAACTCAGATTGAGACAAGTAACTGGAGCCACTTTTGACAACCCGTGACTGAGTAACTCCTCCGGCAGAGATCCGAACCGTTGCACCGATACCGTCGCGGTTGGACTTTGTGCCAACCAGGTGGAATCGAATGCTGCGACGGCCGGAGAGTTGATCGTTGCGAAAGAGGACGGCGGGACCGTTGTTGGTAGTGATCAGGATGTCTGAATCTCCATCGCGATCGATGTCTCCGAATGCCAGACCTCGCCCCACCCTTCGGATGCCAAAGTCGTTGCCCGTTTCCGCAGCCACGTCCCGAAAAATTCTATTTCCACCGTTGAGGAAGAGATGCGGCGGTTGCGCGTAGCCGGCATTTCGAATGGTTCTCACCGTGTCGTCAATGTGCCCATTGACAGCCACGAGATCGAGGTTGCCGTCCAGATCGGCATCGAGGAAAACGCACCCAAAACCCAACGTGTTACGAGAAGCGCCGCCAACACCGCTCCGGATGGCGACGTCTTCGTAGTTCAACGGGCTGATCGCCCGATACAACCCCATCATTTCGTTGTCGAAGTTGGTAATGGCCACGCCGGGCGTACCGGAATTTTCAAAATCGGCGGTGTCGATGCCCATGCCGGCACGAGCCTTGCCTTCGGCGCTGAAGGCGAGACCGGCCGCGACTGCAACTTCCTCGAACTTTCCATTGTGCAGGTTGCGATAGAGCTTGTTCGGCTGGGTGTCGTTGGCCACGAGAAGATCCGGCCATCCGTCCCGATCGTAGTCGAACATTGCCACGCCGAGCGACTTCGAGCTCGTGTCGAGAATCCCACTGGTTGCTGTCACATCCTCAAATGTTCCGTCGCCGCGATTACGAAAGAGCCAGCAGGTTGCTCCCCGATAGGCTTCAGGAGTGCAGTAAGACTTGTGTTCTCCGTCCAGATTGCAGAACACATCGAACTCCTGCGACCACTTCACATAATTGCAGACGAATAGATCGAGGAAACCATCCCGATCGAAGTCGAGCCAGATGGCCGAGGTACTGAATCCTTCCCTCGATCCCAGACCGCTTGAGCGCGTGACGTCGACAAACGTGCCCTTCCCGGTATTCCGGAACAAACGGTTCTGCCCGACGCAAGTGATCAAAACATCCGGGAAACCGTCGTTGTTGTAGTCGCCAACTGCGACACCCATCCCGTACATCTCCACATCGAGACCCGCGCTGCGCGTCACATCAGAAAACGTGCCATTTCGGTTGTTTCGATAGAGACTGAGAGTCGTTCGCTTTCGTTTGCGACCCGGCCAGTCACAGCCGTTAACCAGCAGGATGTCCTGCCATCCGTCACGATCGTAGTCGAGGAAAGCACAACCGGAACCGAGTGTCTCCGGCAGGAATTTATCTCCATAGGCGCCGCTGTTGTGACGAAACTGAATCCCGGCATTGGCCGTTACGTCCGTCAACCGAAAGCCCGGATTCGGGGCTCTTTGCGCGAAGAATGCCGGCGCCGCGGCAGCCGAGCCGAGCGTCAATGCCAGGAAATCTCTTCGATTCATGGCAGCTTAACCAGCCCATTGCGGATTGCATAAACCACAAGTTCGGCGGTCTTGTGGATTCGGAGAGTTTCCATGATGTTTGCCCGATGGACGGCCACTGTGTTTGCGCTGAGGCCAAGCTCGGCTGCACTCTCCTTATTGGATTTGCCATCCACAATTAACTGCAGGACTTCCAGTTCACGCGAACTGAGTCCGCAGTCCCGCTCGCCTTTGAGGGTCGCCGGCCTGGAGACCTGAGGGTCAATGACGATTTCCCCCGCAGCCACTTTCTCGATTGCTGAGATAAGCTCCAAATCGAGGATGTTCTTCAGAAGGTATCCGCGTGCTCCGGCTTCGAGCGCCTGGCGTACCCACGTCTCTTCGGAATGCATGCTCAGGACAAGGATAAGGGTGTCCGGCGCAGCCGCCAGGATGCGTCGTGTCGCCTGCAGTCCATTGATGCCCGGGAGTGCGCAGTCCATGACCACCACAGCCGGCAGGAGTTCCAGAGCCATGCGGATTGCTTCGTTTCCATCGCTCGCCTCACCCACAACGATCATGTGCGGTTCGTCCTCGATGATTCGACGGAAGCCGCGGCGGACCAGACTGTGGTCATCGACAAGGAGGATGGAGATCTTGTCAGGCATGTACTTCGGCCTTCTCCCTGGGGACCCTCAGGCGGACCAGGGTCCCTCCCTCGCGCGGTCGCGAGGATTCCACGGAACCGCCGAGTATTTCTGCGCGCTCTCGGATTGCAATCAGCCCGATTCCGCCTTTGACCGTTCCTGCAGCGAACCCTTTGCCATGGTCCTCGACATCAAGTTCCAGGGCGTCGCTCAGGAACCGCAGCCGCACCCAGACTCTGTCCGCCCCGGAATGCCGAGTCACGTTGTTCAGAGCTTCCTGCAATATGCGATAGACGTGAACGCCATTGGGCCCTCCCACCGGAAACGGGGTTCCCGATTTCTCGTAGCATACGGAGACCCGGGAATGCCTTTCGACCGTTGGCAGGTACCATTCCAGAGTTCTCTCGAGACCTGCCTCATCCAGGATCGCAGGGTGTAACGACTGGGACATCCTGCGCACATTGTCGAGCGTGGATTGCGCGATCTCACAGATTTCCCGCAGTTCCAGCCGTAGCGAAGAGTCTTCCGGCACCCGATTTCCCGCCCGGCTTAACAGGGAGCCAATAGCAGTGAGGACTTGGCCAAACTCGTCGTGCAGTTCTCTGGAAATGAAACGGAGCGTGGATTCCTGCGTGGCAATAAGAGCCTGCGCCAGGTCGCTGCGCTGTTGTGAAAGCGTTGAGAGTTCTGCAAAGATGCGTCGATTCGAGCGGATCAGGTAGAGACTGGTCAGCAGGATTCCCGCCAGTGTGGCAACCAGAAAAATATAAACCTGTCGTTGAACGCGGCCGTAAACCTCAACAATGCGCTGGGCTGCCTGTTCTTCGTTCTCATTGTTCTGGACGAGGAAACGGGCAATCGTCGTGTTGAGCGCGGCCTGCCTCGCCTGCAAGGAATTCTGGATTTGCGCCCGGGCTTCGCGTTCCTTTCCCGCTTCTGCAAGAACAAAGACACGCTCGACAGCATCCCAGAATTGCGCCATCGAACTTGTCACGTATTGTCTCTGTTCGGAGGTGCGGTGGACCGCTCCGATTTGCTCTTCGACCCGCAGTGCGTCTTCCAGATCGGTCCGAATGCGCTGGAACTGGGGTCTCCAGGCGCTCAGTGGGTACGGCTCGCCGCCATCCAGCATGTCGCGCATCGCATGGGCTGCGGAATTTAAATCGTTCTGGATTCGCAATAATTGAAGGGAGTCCCTGCGATTTCGATCGACGAGGTTCCTCTGCAATTCTCGTAGTCCTGAAATCTGCAGAGTGATGTAGGAGGAATAGGCAACCACGGCGGCAACAATCATGATGAGCCCTAGTACCAAGCCTTTGGTTGGGGTTTGCTTGCGGAGAGCCTGTTGCACAGGGCCGAGCATACATCGAGCATGTTTGTAGTGCAAAAACACTAGTGCGCCCGTCACCGCGTTCTTGATAGTCTGCGACGAGGTGCACTGACATGGCTCACATTCAACTATCACCAGGGTTGCCGGGAATCCGCGGGTTGCTGGCGTTTCGTCCCGAGACCGCCAGGCCGATCGGAGAATTGGCCGACTTGCTTCTGCATGCGCCCAACACGCTGTCGCCCGGTGATCGGGAGTTGATTGCGGCCTATGTTTCGAAGTTGAACGACTGCGCGTACTGTCATGCCAGCCATGCCGCTATTGCCGCATGCCACCTGCAGGATGAATTGCTCGTTGCTTCCGTGATGCGGGACCCGGAAGCCGCCCCGATCTCCACAAAATTGAAAGCATTGCTTGCGGTGGCCGGCCGCGTACAGCAAGGAGGGCGACAAGTGCGGCCGGAAGACATCACCCGCGCCCGCCAGGAAGGAGCCACGGACATGGAGATTCACGACACCGTCCTGATTGCCGCTGCTTTCTGCATGTTCAATCGCTACGTCGATGGCCTGGACACGTTGACGCCCACGGACCCTGATGGATACCGGCAGCGCGCCCGTTTTGCGGCTGACCACGGATACTCTGCGGTATTGGAGCAAGCATCAGCGCCGCCTACGGAGTGAGCCGCCGTTTTCAGCGTCAGACTGTGAGTAATTTCCGACACAGCCGCGTATCTTTGCGAGCGCGAATCGATATTGTGCATGCCTAACGTTTGACATGTGCTGCACATGCAAGTAGCATTTTTGCATGAGCAAGATGATTCAAATGAGGCATGTTCCCGACGAATTGCACCGAAAACTGAAATCGCGCGCGGCGATGGAAGGTCTGACGCTGTCTGACTATCTGGTGCGGGAGATCACGAAACTGGCCGATCGTCCGACGGTGGCCGAACTGCGGAACAGGATCGCACGCCGAAGTGCTGTAGCCGTAAAGACCCGACCCGCAAAGGCAGTGCGAGCGGAACGAGAGCGTCGTTGATCGTCGTGGACGCCTCCGCGGTGATCGAGCTTCTTCTCAACTCTTCCTCCGGGTCCCGGGTTGCCGAGCGCGTTTTTGCAGATGACGAGTCATTGCATGTGCCTCATTTGATCGACCTCGAGGTAGCGCAGGTTTTGCGCAGGTACGTCCTGTCGAAAGATATGGCTCCGGATCGAGCTTTTGAAGCTCTGAACGATTTCGTTGATCTGCCCCTTCATCGCTATACCCATATCGATTTCCTTACCCGGATCTGGGAACTACGCACATCTCTAACCGCTTACGACGCTGTATACGTTTCTCTGGCGGAAGCGCTCGATGCCACGCTATTGACCTGCGATGTTAAGCTCGGGAATTCGCACGGACATGCAGCCCGCATTGAGGTGGTCTAAAGCCTGCCGCAATTCCGAACCGCACCCAAAGTTCGAACAAACACGAAGCGAGAATGGCGGTATACTACACAGACTGTCATCTTGACTTCTCTTCCCTGGACAGGTTTGCGACCCTCACCGGCTTAAATAACCTTCCCAGCGAGAAACCTGGATTTCAGCGTAGATTCCGACCGACGTCGAAGCTGACCGAAGGAGACCTCGCATGAAAGGAAAGACAACGATTCGCTACCTGCGCTTTCGTCCTGCCCGAGATGGGGGCCGCATCTTCGATTTTTGCGTGTCAGAAAATGAGCGCCCAGACCGTCCGATGTCCGTCGAGATTCCCGTTACGTTTTTTGAGGGTGAGAACCGGATCCATCTGCAGGAAGGCGTCGGTATCTCGTACGCCAAGCTCAAGCATTTTGTGGAGTTTGCCGAATCATCCGAGGGTCCTCGAACGATTCGCATTGATGCCAGGGATCTTTCCCTGCTCCGCCAGGCTGCCCCATCAATAACGAAGCGCAGGCCGGGACCGACGTTGCCCGGTTCCTCTCGATAATCAAGCGCGTCCAGTTTGACGATCGACCATGTCGACGTCAGCGCGCGGCGCGTGAAGCCTCGAATTGCTTTTGGCTGACGATGCCCTCTCCTTCCCGCACTGTGACGATCTGATTCGTGGCGATGTCGCGCAGCACATCCACAACGCCGCTCGGCCACAGAATCTCCAGCCGATCGGCGCTCGACACATTACCCAGGCCAAAGTGAACCCGGAGGTCGTTCTGTGCCAGGTAGCTCGATCCTGCCTTCACGTATCGCAAGAGAACTTTCCTGCCGATCGTGAGTTTCAACCGGGCGCCGATCCCGTCCTGATTGCTTTTCGAGCCGACGGTTCGGATGAGGAGAGAGTTTTCTCGATTACCGCCGTCGTTGCGCAGCAGGTCCGCGGTATCCCCCGCGTTGGCGATCAGCAGGTCAAGATCACCGTCGTTATCGATGTCTCCCACGGCCAGGGCGCGGCTCGCCTTCTTCAAGGCGAATCCAGGCCCCGACACGGCCCCGACTTCCTTGAACTTTCCCGACCCGTCGTTTTGAAGCAATAGATTGAGTTGCTTGTAGCTTCGCTGATCCTTCAGATCGTCGATGTTGTCAATGACGTCTCCGTTAACCACGGCCAGATCGAGGTCCATATCGTTGTCGTAGTCGAAGAACGCGGTGCCGAAACCCACGAACGGCAGCGTCGCCTTACCGACACCGCTCGGAAAGGTGATGTTGTCGAACAAGCCCTTTCCCAGGTTCCGATACAAGCTGTGAGTTTGCTCGGAAAGGTTCGTGACGAAGATGTCCAACAAGCCATCTCCCTCAATGTCCCCCATGTCTGTTCCCATCCCGGCCAGCGGCTTCCCACTGGTTCCCACAGCGACTCCTGCCCGCAGCCCCACTTCCTCAAAGACCCCGGCGCCCTTGTTGTGGAAGAGAAAGCTGGGAGTGGAATCGTTCGCGACGTAAATGTCGGACCATCCGTCGTTGTCGTAGTCGCCAAAGACCACGCCAAGTCCGTTTCCAGCGACCGCCCCAATGCCCGACTGCCGGCTGTTGTCGGTGAAGGTTCCGTCGCCGTTGTTGCGGTAAAGGATGCTGTGCAGCGGACTGTAAACGTTGGGATGACAGTAAGCCATGAGCTTATCGAAGCGGCAGTACTTATTGTTCTCCGGAGTGAAATCGACGTATCGCGTCACATAGAGATCGACATACCCGTCGTTGTCGATGTCTCCAAAGGCGCAACTCGAGCTCCACATTCCTGCGGCGACGCCGGCCTTGGAAGTTACGTCAGCAAAGCCGTTCTTGCCCGTGTTGTGAAAGAGCCTGTTGCCGCCGACGCCGGTGACATACAGATCAGCCCATCCGTCGTTGTCGTAGTCTGCCGAGCAGCCGCCCATGCCAAAACCGGAGACCTCGATGCCCGATGACGCCGACACGTCGCGGTACGTTCTGCCACCGGTGTTCCGATAGAGCCGGTGCTGAGCGCGAGCCGCCTTAGTCGCATCGCTGAAGGAACCTCCGTTAACCAGAAAGATGTCGAGCCACCCATCGTTGTCGTAATCGAAAAATAAGGCTCCGGCACTCATGGTCTCCGGAAGGT
>DASTBJ010000325.1:0-4322 GCA_035712125.1 Terriglobia bacterium | reverse complement strand
ATTGTAGAAACGTGGCCGAAAGACACTCCCATCATCACCATTTGCCATCACGGTGTGCGGAGTCTGGATGCCGCCGTTTACCTGCGCCAACAAGGATTCGCGAGCGCACGGAGCATGCGTGGCGGCATTGACGTGTGGTCACAGGTAATCGACGCCAGTGTCCCCCGTTACTGACTCACGCAGAAAGCTTCAGCACGAGAACGTCGCGATCGTCAATCGGGCTGAACCTCACAGAGTCTCCTTTTCATTAGTGCGCCTATCCTAATGGGTACATCCAGGAATACAGCATTACCCGCTAGTGAACACGTAACACGTTGTGTGATCAGGGGGACTATCACGAGTTCACTCCTGGCAACCGACCTGCTGTAGCGGGTTATCAAATGATCGAATTGCATTGCTGCAACTCATGCGGAAGCCCGCTTGAGAAAGGACGTGGACTAGTCTCTGCACGATGCCTGATGTCCCTGGCCTGGAAAGCGGATCCTCAGCCAGCCGCGTCGCCCCCTGTTCCGGTCATAGCTGCGGAACGAAATGACACGACGCTGATGTCCGGGACCATGATTGGCCGTTACCGGATTCTTCGCAGGATCGGCGAGGGTGGCATGGGCTTCGTCTTTGAGGCACAGCAGGAATATCCCCACCGGACAGTCGCGCTAAAGCTGATCAAACCCGGCATAACCAGCCTTGAAATGCTTCGCCGATTTGAACAGGAATCCGACGCTCTGGGGCGTCTGCAGCATCCCGGCATTGCGCAGATTTACGAAGCGGGGACCGCGGACACCGGCTACGGGCCGCAACCGTACTTCGCGATGGAGTTGATTCGTGGAGAGACGTTGCTGGACTACGCGGAGACGCACGCGTTAGCAACGCGTGATCGCCTGGAGTTGTTCACCAAAGTCTGCGACGCCGTCGATCATGCCCATCAACGTGGGCTCATCCACCGGGACCTCAAACCAGGAAACATTCTTGTCGATGAAGCCGGTCAGCCAAAGGTGTTGGATTTCGGTGCGGCCCGACCTACCGAGCGCCACACGCCATCGACGGCTAGGACCAGTATCGGACAGTTGGTGGGAACCCTCGCTTATATGAGTCCCGAACAGGCGCTCGCGGACCCGCTGGAGTTGGATACAAGAAGCGATGTCTACACCCTCGGTGTGATTCTTTACGAATTACTGACGGCCCGCTTACCCTACAGCATCGGCAAATGGATGCATGAAACACTCCAGGCAATCCGCGAGGAGGACCCGGAGCGGTTAAGTTCCATCAACCGGAGCTATCGCGGGGACATTGAGACTATCGTGGCAAAGGCATTGGAGAAGGACAAGGCACACCGGTATTCCTCCGCCGCCGACCTGGCTGCGGATATTCAGCGACACTTGAGGGATGAGCCGATTATCGCGAGGCCCCGCAGCGTCGGCTACCAGCTGACGAAATTCGGAAGGCGGCACAGAGGAATGGTTGCGGGTGTTATCGGGCTTCTTGTTGTTCTCGGAGCGGTCGCGACGAGTTCATGGCAAGTCGTGCGAGCCAAGGAAGCGGAAAGGGCTGCCATCTATGCGGCGCGGCCTGGATGCCCTGGACAACAGTGAAGACGGGGCGTTAGAGAAGAAGGCGCAGCCGACTTAGTCGTTACTAACACTGGACAGACGCAAGCATCGGCAGTATACCGCTCCCTGCAGAAAGGACCCGACCACCATGGAGACAAAGCCCCCGCGTGGGAGGACTGAAGCCGCGCCTCTGCAAACACGTCGCCCGACGGCTCAAGCGCGCTCGTTTCCTCCGCCTCGCGATTACTCTTCCCTCTCGATCCGCGACTTGCTGGACGCTCGAGACGCATACCATGTTCATCTTTCATCGCTGCAGAACGTCATGGCGACGGCTGTCGGACGCTACCTCGTACATCAGAATGACTGGTATGCGCAGCATCCACCCGACGACCCCAGGCCGCAGGACTATCCTCGCGTTCGCGAGCCGCGAACCCTCGCGAATTCTCTCGTGCGTCCCTGGTCATGGCCCGCAGTTCTTGTTTTCGTGAAGCAATGGGACGAACCGGACCGGCTTGGCGGGCAGATCGTGCCGCGGTCGTTGTACCTGCCTGACGGCCGCATCGTGCCAACCTGCGTCGTGCAAGCCACGCCGGATACGATTCCGGCGGCGCCTTCGATGGGGGCGGCGCACGTCAGCGAACTTCTCGGCGGTGGCTACGCCTGCCTTCGGGAGCACCAGGGGGAGATCAGCACCGGCACAATCGGTTGCCTGGTAAGGAAAGCAGGCAGCTACTATGCGTTGACGAACCGGCACGTCGCAGGCGGGGAGTCGGAGATTGTGCAAGCGGTGATCCGCGGCACCACAGTTCCTATCGGAAAGACCTCCAACATTGCCGTCGACAGGCTGCTGATGTCTACGGTATTTCCTGAATGGGCAGGCTCGCGAACCTACCTGACACTGGACGCCGGCCTCATCCGCATTGACGACATTCGTGACTGGACTTCCCAGGTGTTCGGCATCGGCGAAATCGGTGAAATCTTCGATGCGACGTCCCAGACCGTAACGCTCGATCTCATCGGTTGCCCGGTCCGCGCGTTCGGCGCGGTAACAGGGGTCGCCGAGGGAGAGATACGCGCGCTCTTCTTCCGATACCAGTCGCTCGGCGGCTTCGATTACGCGACCGATGTCTTGATCGGGCCTCGCCGCGATCCGAAGAGCGAACAGGCCAGGCCTCTTACTCAGCCCGGCGACTCCGGAACGATGTGGTTCTATGATCCGCCTGTGAATCCTGCCGGTCCCGAAGCAGCCGAGGATGTCGGTGAGCGCGAACTTCCCGTGGAAAGAGGAGAAAGAGCCAGGCGACTCCGGCCGGTGGCACTTCAGTGGGGCGGCCAGCGCATTGCCAACGATGACGGAACAACGAGCACGTTCGCCCTGGCGAGCTTTGTGTCTACCATCTGTCGAAATCTGGACGCGCAGATGCTGCGCGACTGGAGCCTCGGCCATGACGAATACTGGGGGAAAACCGGTCATTTCGCCATCGGCTGGAAAGCGTGCGATCTGGTCGGGGGCACGCTCGGCAATCTGATGAAGCTCAATCAAATCCGCATCGGCTTCAATGATCAACGCCTCGGCGAGGGTTCCGAGTTTCGTCTCGGTCGAGGCGAATTCGTCCCGCTTGCCGATGTTCCCGACTATGTCTGGCTGATGCCGCGCGGGCAGGAGGCCATGCAGCACTTCGCCGATATCGATATCCACGACATCGCAGGCGGAGCTACGATGCTCGCCCGCTGTCATGATGATCCGGCCAACATTTCTGCGACGGTATGGAAGCAGTACTTTGACGGATTCGCAGCACGCTCGGTCGGCCCGGAACCTGGTTGCCTGCCATTCCGGGTCTGGCAAATCTGGGACGCGATGGTTGCTTTTCTGCGGGCGGGTGACGCCTTACGATTCGTCGCCTCTGCGGGAGTTCTTGCACACTACGTCGGCGACGCGTCTCAGCCCCTGCATTGTTCCTATCTCCATCATGGCAAGCCGCCGATGCTGACGCGTGACGGCCGGAAATTTCCGGTTCCCCATGGGAGCCAGAAGTTCAAAGACTTCAAGAAGACGCCTGCGTCTAAGATACACGCGATCTACGAACAGGAGATGTTTGAGGTGGATACGCCCGCGCTGCTGGTGGACATCAACACCGTCCTTCAGAACAACGGGCCGCAACTGGCGCCGATTACAACCGGACACGAAGCAGCAAGCGCGTTGATCGAGATGATGTTCGGAGCGTTCCAGCGGCTTCCGCCACTCGACATCATTAACGCCGACAACCCACAGCTCACACAGCGAAAACGAGCCGAACGGCTCTGGAACAACCCGGCGATTCGAACAGCAACCGTGGCGTCAATCGTGGACAGCGTGCGTCTGCTGGCTCATCTCTGGGCGACCGCCTGGATAGCGGGCGGCGGCGACAATCTCGCGGCGTCGAAGATCAAACGTTACAGTGAGGCGAACTTGAACGACGTTTGCCGCGGCGAGCACGACACCTTCGTGCCAAGCCTGAGCCTGGACGACATGGCGGCAAGCGGGGATTTCGAGCCATGAGCCTAAACTGTCGCCGTCGTCAGAATTTTAATCCGTAATCACGGACACATCGGCGGCGGCGCTCGTCGCGGCCTTTACGGTGACGCTGGTGCCCCTGGGCTCGATTATCGATAACAATTCGGCTGTAATGCCGCCGACAGGCTGCGGGCCCGGCGGACCCGCGAATACCTTGTACTCTCCCGGCCGCACACCACGGAAAGAATACTTGCCATCGACGCCTGCGGTCGCGGTCTTAG
>DASTBJ010000324.1:0-2451 GCA_035712125.1 Terriglobia bacterium | reverse complement strand
CCCTATGGGGATGATAACGGGCCACAAACGTCCTGACTGACGGAAACCCGGATCAAACGCGCGCGTGGCTCGTTCAAGAGTGACGCATCACTTCTTCGGAGGCTTTATGGACAAAGTCAAATCGATGTACGTCAAGCGATCGGTAGCGGTCGTCAGCGCCGTACTCGCTCTTGGCTGGGTGGGGGGCGCGCAGTCCCATTGCGACACACTTGACGGACCCGTCGTGGGCGCGGCGCGCAAGGCCCTGGATACCAACAATGTGAATCTAGTGCTGGTCTGGGTACAGAAGAAAGACGAAGCGGACATCAAGGACCAGTTCCAGAAAACCGTTGCTGTGCGCAAGGCCGGTGGGCAGGCGAAGGAACTCGCGGATAGGTATTTCTTTGAAACCCTGGTGCGCATCCATCGCGCCGGAGAAGGCGCAGGCTACACGGGCCTGAAGCCGGCAGGCAAGATCGAACCACCGATAGCCGCTGCCGACAAATCCCTCGAGACAGGGCAGCTTCAAGACGTTGCTGCACTCATCTCGAAGCGAACGGAACAGGGTCTGCACCGCAACTTCGAGGCGATGATGAGCAAGAAGAAATACAACCCGAACGATGTTGCCGCGGGCCGCGCCTTCGCTAGCGCCTACGTCGCATACACGCACTACGTCGAGCGCTTGTACAACGCGGCCGAAACACTGGCGCCCGAGCAGGTGCAGAAGACCACGCCCGGCCTTCACACCCATTAACTCACGAGATACGGCGCGCCAGTCGAGCACGGAGGACTATCGGACTATCAAACAAGAGCGAGGAGAAGCTGCTCGCTCGCGCCGTGCCCAATCGGACACCGGACGAGCTCTTACTCATGCGGACGCTGATTCGTGGGGAGAACGGACCCGCGGTAGGACGGTTTGCGAATCGTCGAAGGTAACTGATTCAAATAGAGACAGAGAGGGCCGGAGTACTCGAAAGACTTTCTTGGCAGGCGATGATGACACCATCACCCGATGTACGCCGGCACGATACGCAAGGCCTTGGAAGGCACCGCGAGCCCTAGAGCGGCCATCAAGTGTCGTAAATGGTATTCCACTACGCGCACAGTGCCCGATTGAATTCGATTCTCCTCCGCGGCACAGGACTCGACCCGAAGCGGACATCGGCAAAGCCCAATACAAAAACCCCGCCGAATCGGGGTTTTCGTCGAGCGCTGAAAGTCAGTCCGTCTTGGCGCCGGCGCCACGCCAGACCGACAAAACCTAGGCCCAGCACCGCGAGTGTCCTTCACTTCAAGAGATGGTAATCGCTCATGCGGAACCACTTGTGGGAAAGGATGAACCCGGTCACCGGTTCCGGCGAGAGACTGGTGACTTGTCCTGTCATGTTTTTCCTGTAGAACGCGGTGCAGGTGGCATTCTGCCAAACTGTCTTTTGCATTTTTCTTCTCATGCGAGCGACGAATGCATCCTGCAGGTCGCGTCTGGCGTCGATGGCTTTGATGCTCTTGTCGCGTTTCACGGCGCAAATGGCCTGAACGATGTAATCCGTTGTCGCCTCCATATAGTCAATCTGCGAGCTGTGCCCGGAGCCGGTGTTCGGGCCGTTCACCTTGAAATAGTTGGGGTAACCGGAAACGGCAATGCCCTTGTAAGAGACCAATTCCGTTTCCCATTCGCTGTTGAGGTTGCGGGCACCCAGCCCATGGACCTGAAACGTCAGCGCCTTCTTCATGTTCGAGTACGCGAAGTATCCCGTGGCGTAGACGATGACATCGAGGGGGATATCCTTGCCATCCTTCGTCCTGACGCCCATGGGCGTGATGCGTTCAATCCCGCTGATGTCCACATCGACATTGTCGAGCGACAACGCGGGGAGATAGGAATTCGTCGGTATGACCCGCCGGCAGCCCAACTCGTAATCGGGCATCATGTGCTCGCGCAACGCGTCGTCCTTGATGTACTTGTCCAGATGCTTTTTCAGCCTTCTCCGGTAATGGCTCTTCATCATCCGACTGATTCCCGAGCTCCAAGGATAGCGGCGGAAGGCGACAAACCTGACGTCATAGAAAACGAAGACGAGCCAACGGATGATGTGCCGTATGCCAGGCAGCGTCCGAACGAAGCGCTCTACGGCGCCGTAATGCCTGTCTGAGCGCGGGAGAATCCACTGCGCCTTTCCCATGAACAGGGTCAACCGGGATACCTTGCCGGCAATGGCCGGAACGATCTGGGCTGCTGAACATCCCGAGCCGATCACCCCGATACGTTTTCCTTCATAGGCGACGGAGTGATCCCAATGCCCCGAGTGGAATTTCGGTCCTTTGAAGGTTTCCGCACCATTGATATTTGGAATGTGCGGGTTCGCCAGCACTCCGCTGGTGTCGATCACGAAGCGAGCGGTGTACCTCTCGCCCGACGCGGTCTCCACGTGCCACAGGAACGCGCGCTCGTCGAAGACGAGCTTGGTCACC
>DASTBJ010000323.1:0-7691 GCA_035712125.1 Terriglobia bacterium | reverse complement strand
CATTCTGGGCCTTCATGATCCGGTCGACCAGGTGCAACCCCAGGCCATTGCCCGGAGTATTGGTGGTGGCATTGGCACCGCGATGAAACGCTTCAAACAGATGCCGGACATCACGCTCAGGAACTCCGTGGCCATGATCCGTTACGATCAACTGCACCGTCCCGCCTGAGCCAGGCTCCGCGACGTGGCGCGCGGCGATTTCCACGTTTGCCTGATTATTGTTCTGGCCGTATTTGATCGCGTTGCTCAGGAGATTCTGCAGACATCGCGTCAACGCGGGTGCATCGGCAAGGACTGGAGGCACTGCCGCATCGATATTCTTCTTCACGACTGTGTTGCCTTCCTGCAGAACCGTGGACATGTTGCGCATGGCGAGATCAGCGACATCGCCGACGTGCACGGGGGAAAGATCGTAGTGCTTCCGACCGGACTGCGTCTCCGTATACGCCATGACCTGTTCGACCATGTCCGTCAGTCGGCGCGCTTCGGTCTTCACGATTGCGGCATATTCTTCGATATCCCCGCGATCTTTGACAACGCCGGCGCCCAGATTGTGTGCTGCGGATTGAATGACGGCCAGTGGAGTCCGTAGCTCATGAGAGATCCCGGCTGCAAATTCCATCTGCAATTTCCCGAGACGGCGAGCGCGGCTGCTGGAAATCGCGATCACCACTGCACTGACTCCGAGAACCACCAGAACGCCGAAGCTGATAGCGAGATTCCGCCGCCGGAATTCCGTGACTGCGGTTGCGACCGATCCGGCACGGTGCTTAACCAGGACCTGCCAACTCCGTCCTGCAAAAGCCGCTCGCTGGTCCGGCCCGCGCCATTGGTCGCCGCGTGCGCCGCGCGGTCCCGTACCTCCGATTCCCGAGCCCTGCACGCCCCCGCCACGCCGCAGTTGAGGCCCGGGCGCGAGCAGATCGAGCGCATAATCCGGTGTTTCCAAATCCTCGTCGCTCCACGCGTCTCCTGAAGTAAAAACGACCTGGCTCGCCATGTCCGGCCGCAACTCGACAACGGCCACGCGGTAGTCCCGGCCTTCGTATTCGGGGAACCGTCGCGCGACAAGCCGCGGCAGGATCTGCTTGACGATGACTTCTCTGTCGAGCTGAACCACCACCCAGGCGTTGTCATTCGGCTCCCTGTCGAGCAGTGCCCCACCACCACGTGGCGCGGAGAATTCCGGGCCCGGGCCGCCTCGTCCTCCCGGTCCGCGCTGTCCGAGCGGGCGGCGATTTAGCGGAACAACGATCAAGTCGGACTCAAAACCGCGTGGATACCCGCGTGACCCAAAGTCTGCCACCGGCGGCAGAACGTCCGGCCAGGCATCGGGTACAAAAACCTCCGCAACCGGATCCAGGCGCAAGACATCCGTAGGAGAGCGGACGATGTAAAGCGACTTCAGGAGGCTCGGATAGGGAGCGCTCGTCACCCAATAGTGGTAGCGCGTCGCTATCGAAACGGGGTCCGAAGCGACCGGAGAGAAACGAGGCTCAAATATTCCGGCAAGTTGCCGCAGCTCGTTGGAAAAATCGTCGGCGAAATCCAGCGATGCCTCTTCCACGCGGCGTTCCAGACGCTGGCGCTCGGCGATCGCGATCTGACCGATCCAATGATACTGGAGCCCTGCCAGGATAAGCAGCGCCACCAGAGACAAGGCTGCAGACAACCGCAAAACCATAAGGAGTCTCGGTTTGGATTATAGACAGCCTCCAGAGATCGGCGGCGTAAAAGTTTGTTAAGCGCCAGGTTCCCAGAGCCGGGTACTCATATAACGCTCGCCGATGTCGTTGAGAATCGTCACGATGGTTCCCTTGCGGATACGTTTGGCAGTCTCATAAACGCCCTGCAGGTATGCGCCCGACGACTGGCCGGCGAAAAGCCCGAAACGCGCGAGCAGAGCGCAGCGGCGCGCGGCGTCGGAACTCGTGACGCGAACCTTGTGATCGACGACGGAGGCGTCCAGGATCTTTGGGATGATGTCGCCGGGCGCCTCCAGAGGCTTCAGTCCTTCGATTCCGGGAAAATCCTCGGGCACAATCTGAACGATTTCGACCCCCGGCACTTCTTTCTTCAGGCGCCGCCCGACACCCGTTAGTGTTCCACCCGTTCCGATTCCGGAAACAAAGTGCGTCAGCTTCCCGTCCGTCTGGGCGAGGATCTCGCCGGCCGTGTCGTGATAGTGCGCGAGCCAGTTGTTTTCGTTCGCATATTGGTCGCAGTGAAAGAAGCGTTCGGGCTCCCGTTCATGGATCCGATGCCCTTCGCGAAGCGCTTCGTCGTAGCCCTCGATAGGATCGGTCTGAACGAGAGTCGCTCCGTGCGCCTGGATGCGCATCTTTCGCTCCTTGCTCGCGTTTCCGGGAACGACGATCTGCACGGGCACATTCATCATGGCCCCGAGCATCGCGTAGGCAATGCCCGCATTCCCCGAGCTCGAGTCCAGGACAACCTGCCCCTTGCCAATCTTGCCCGTGATCAACGCTTCGAGAAGCATTCTGCGGACCGGACGGTCTTTGAGACTCCCACCCGGGTTGGCATATTCCGCCTTGGCGTAGATCGATACCTCCGGAAACTCGTCCTTGAAGCACAGGATCTCCACCATCCGCGTATTCCCGATCAGGTTCAATGCAGGGTAGCGCTTGTGGAACTCGATATAACGGTTGTCGATTGGAATCGTGGCGAAAGGATTCATGTAAAACCCAGGTTTCGTCGAAGACTGCGCCACAATCTCCGCCATGTGGACAGCTGAGGCGGCGTGGCGCGGGGTTCCGCATCAGGCTGATAGCGCCGGTTCTTCGCGAGCTCTTTCACAGTGTCGTGATATGCAAAGGCGTTGCAGCGAATGCAGCGCAATAACGGGATGGAAACCTCAAGAATCGGAACAAAAAGGTGATCCGTAGATTTACAAATCGGCCGGTCACTCATAACCCGTCGAGTCGTGACTATATCACGCGTCCTTACGGCTTTCCTCCGCCTTTCCGCGTCAGGAAGAAGATGAGATCCGACTTCGTGATGATGTCGAAGCCGTCTTTGTGTCTCACGAGGACTGCCGAAAACTCGCGATGCATCTGCTGCGCGACCTCCGTCAGAGACGCGTCGTCTGAGACGACGGGAAACGGCTTCTCCATGTATTCAACGACCGGCTTGGTTCGTGCGGTGGCATTCGACACGAGGATATCCAGGATGCGCGCTTCGCTAAGGCTGCCGACGACCTGGCCTGCTTCGATCACCGGAAGCTGAGAAATGTCGTGTTCACGCATCAGATTGACCGCATCCTCGACGGTCACGCCCAACGGCACAAACACGAGTTCTTTTGTCCGCCGTACCTTTTCGCGTACCACCTGACCGGCCCGGACCTGGATTGGCGGCTCGAGGAACTGATTCTCCTTCATCCAGTTGTCGTTATAGATCTTGCTGAGGTAACGCGTTCCCGAATCTGGAATGATGACGACGACAAGATCGCTCTCCGTGAGACCTTCGCACGTGGCCAGCGCGACATGAAGCGCCGCGCCCGCCGATCCACCGGCAAAGATGCCTTCCGTGCGCGCGAGCAGCCGCGTTCTAAGGAACGCGTTCTTGTCGCTCACCGCGTGAATCTCGTCAATGACCGAGAAGTCCACATTACCCGGCATCTCGTCCTGTCCGATGCCTTCCACTTTGTATGGTTGTGGCTGTGGTTTCCGCCCCGTCTGAAACATTTCGGCAAAGATGGAACCCTGCGGATCCGCGCCGATGACGCGGATCGCAGGATTCCTTTCCTTGAGACAGCGTGCCACGCCGGTGATTGTTCCTCCGGTGCCGACGCCAATCACGACATGCGTTACCTTACCTTCGGTTTGCTCCCAGATCTCCGGCCCCGTCGTCTCGTAGTGTGCGTCGGCGTTGGCCGGATTCTGATACTGATTGGGGAATACGCTGTTGGCGATTTCGTAGCTAAGCCGGCGCGCGACCGAGTGGTAGCTGCGCGGGTCATTGTGCTCAACCTGCGTGGGTGTCACGATCACTTCAGCGCCGAGAGCTCTCAGCGCGTCGATCTTCTCCTGGCTCATCTTGTCGGGCATGGTGAAGATGCATTGATAGCCCTTGATTGCAGCGGCCAGAGCCAGCCCCATGCCCGTGTTCCCCGAAGTACCTTCAATGACGGTGCCGCCGGGCTTGATTCGGCCTTCCCTCTCCGCGGCTTCAAGCATTCGAATGCCGATGCGGTCTTTCACACTGCCGCCCGGGTTGAGGTACTCCAGCTTGGCAAGGAGGACAGGCTTGAGGTCAGGACGGATTCGGCTGAGGCGAACCATCGGCGTGTTGCCGATGATGTCGAGGATGCTTTCGTGCCACATCTGTTAGTGACGTGCGGCGGCTTTCCGGGCTTCCACTTTGCGCGCTTTCTTCCGAGGAGCGACCGTAATTTCCTTTCTGTAGTTCTCCAGCGCTCGGGCGAGTTCCCTCTCTACGCGCTCCTGCAGACGCGCGGGCGAAACGACGTTCGCCGACGCGCCGAAGCTCATAATCCACGATACCAGTTCGAACTCGCCTCCCACATGCAGCTTCATGCGAATGCGTCCGCCATCCATTTCCCTGCACTGCTGTGAAGGATGCCAAACCCTCGATCGAACGTATTCGGCGACGTCGGACGAAAAGATGATCTCCACATCAAATGGATCTTCTTTAACGAGACCGAATGAAGACTCCAGGTAGCTCTCAACGGAAAAGTCCGGCGGCTTGTCAAACCGGTCGTGCAGCTTGTCGATCGATTCGATGCGCTCAATGGCAAAGGTTCGAATCTGTTTGTATTCAGCGACATATCCGAACAAGTAAAGTCCGCCGCGGAAATGCATCAGGCGGTAGGGATCCAGCAGGTACTCCTTCCGCTTCTGGCTGTGAACGGAGTAGTACCGCATACGAACACGATGCTCCTCGCCTATTGCCTCGAGCAGCGTCCGGATGACCTGTTTATGCTCATCGAGATCCTTCGGGGCATCCGCGCGAACGCTGATCATCGAATCAAGACTGTCCAGAAACTGGATATTCCGTTCGGGAAGCGCACTTTCGATTTTCTTGAATGCAGACGCGATGTCGCTGGAAAACGGCGGAGCGGCGAGATTCACGACAAGTTTCTTGCTGAAGTACAACGCGGCCGTTTCCGATAGGGAAAGATTTGCGAGCGTCAGCCCTTTGTATTCCTCACTGAGGCGCCAGTAGACCTTGCCGTCGTACCGCTCGTCATAGAGGGGAAAACCCGCTTCCATCAGGGCAGCCAGATCGCGGCGGATCGTCTTGGTCGAAACGATGTGGTTCTCGGCGAGGTCGGAGATTGTGGTCCAGCGGTTTGTTTCAATCTGCTTGAGAATCGCCCACTGGCGAATCAGTTGCGCATTGCGCCCCATCGCTGGAACTCCTCTTCTTCCTGACAGCTACGGTCTAGGGGTCATAAAAACAAGAAGAACGAGGTCCTGTTCTCCCGCGTTTCGTACTCCGTGCGCTTCTCCCGGGCGCGCAATTACCGCCTGGCCGCCCTTCAGTTCGCGCTCCTCGCCGCCAATATGGAACAGACCCGAGCCCCGCAACACGACATAAATTTTGTCGGATTCGGTATGGGTGTGAACCCTTTGATCCTGGCCGGGCCTCAGGCAGTATAAGTCACAAAAGTACTTCGCGGAATCAAACAGGGGAATCTTCTGCATTTTCTGGTCCGAGAACGCGACGAGCGACTCAAGGTTGACGACTTCCATAGGCTGTGAAGCCGAGATTGTACGGGAAACCCCCTAGCCATCGGGAGTAATTCCTCCGTGTGAGTCTGTAGGCCCGCCAAGACTTGGCGGTTGTTTCCGCGCGCAATCACAGTTAATCTTAAGGGGAATGCACTCGATCCTAAGACTCCTGGTCTTTGCACTGGTTGTTCCGGCCCTCGCGGTTTCACAGGATACCCAAAACGCCGTCCTTCTCAGCGGCAAGTATTCTGATCTTCATCCTGAACAAAAACGCCTCGTTGACGATTGGTTCCGCCGGTTCAGCGCGGTCATAAAGACCCAGGTTTCCCCGGAAGAGGGATACGACAACCTGCCGGTATCGTCGAAGACCACGTTCACCGCGATTACGCATGCCCTGCTCCGCACGCCCCTTACCGACGATTCGGGGGCTTCCCTTGGGGCAACAGCAATGTCTTTGATTTCGGGAATCGATCAGTTGCTCGGAAAAATCGAGGGCGAGGGTGGTGACAAGCAGTTCCGTGTTTATGTGACGCTCATACCAAACGCTCTCGAGATACTCGAGAAGAGCAGGGAGTTCAACCGCGGACACGACAACACCGTGTATCACAAGGGTTTTCCGATGTCTTACCGCGGCACTGGTACGCCGTCAATTCAAATTTCGATCAGCAAGGACGGGAAACGGGCGGATATCGATGTCGATTACCGATCCAGCAAGTTCCCGGTAGCGCTGATCAACGGCCATCTGAATTCGGCCAACTCCGACATCCGCGCAGGCAACAACGATGAGCGGCACAATGCTCAGTGGGCGGGCGTATCCAACTGGTGGCGCAGCCTGTTGGGCCTGCCGCTTGCTGCCGTTCAAAACATCCAAACGGGTGGCGCCGAGGACACGGTTCCCAAAGAACCCAAGACCAAAGCAAATGCGCGGCCCGAAGAGGCGATTCACGATTTTCTGCAGTTCTGGCTTGTGGAGCGTAAACCCCAGGAGGCCCTCGCCTACATGAGCGACGCCGCGATGAGCTGCATGGAAATCGAGCAAGGCAAGCCCGTCGATCGTGGTGTTGCCCGGTTTGCCATGTTGATGGGCCTCCGTCAGATTAACGAGGCTATCGGACCCATCAAGGATCTTTCCGAAGCCGTCGGCGGAACGACAATCGAACGTTCGCGCATCCGCGCGCTCGACCAGCCTTATCGCAGCCAGTTCACTCTATATGATGTCCGTGAGGATTTCGCGGAACAGTTCAACTGTGTGAATCGGCTGGATCCGTCACTGATCTCAGAAAAAGCCGCTCGCTCCACTAGTTTCGGTAAATACGTCGGCGCTGTCTTTTACCTCAAAACTCCTAAGGGAGAAAAAGGGGAGACTGTAGCTACTCTCTGGACCAAGCAGAACAAACACTGGAAGCTCATCTCGTACGCCACGGAATCCAAGGCCGAGGCCGCGCGGCTCAACAGCATTTCAGCTCCTGTTGCAGTCGAAGCGTCGGCAACCGACCCCGGAGACCCCCAGCTTTTAAACGCGGCTAAGGACTTTCTTCAGAAGTGGTTCGTCCGCCGCCGCGTGAATGAAGCGTTTCCTCACTTCTCGACTCGTGTGTACGCTTGCGCGAATCTGTACAGAAACGAAGAGGATCCGGAACCCTCACTACCCGCAGATCAAAGGATTCGCGCGGGCATGGAACGGCTGATCACCTTTGCAGGAAAGGCGGGCAAGCTCAATGATGCGATCACCGCTCCCGAGGTCTCGCATCCGGACGTCCGGATCGTAGAGCACCCCGACTCGGCAGCATTTGCGATTGCCGCCATTCCCGATGCCATGGGCGCGCAGACCGATTGCTCAAAAATAAAGCCCGGCGAGGAACTGACACTTCCGGCGAATCAGGGTCCCGTGCCTCAAGGGTACGGCAGGTACTATGCGATGGGATTCCATATGACGAAGGCGACGTATGAACCGCCGGTGCTGTGGATCGTGTGGAC
>DASTBJ010000322.1:0-4574 GCA_035712125.1 Terriglobia bacterium | reverse complement strand
GGCGTCCGGGCAGCGCACGAAGACTTTCCTTAATTTTTCGTTCGAAATACACGATAATTCGAAAGTCCGCGGCCCCATCGTCTAGCGGTTAGGACGTGACCCTCTCAAGGCCAAAACACGGGTTCGATTCCCGTTGGGGCTATCCAATACACAATCCCCTGTATTGTTGGGCTTTACCCGGTTTGTTATTCGAACGGGTGTGTTGTGGTCAGGCCACGAAGCGAAATGTCGCCTCTCGATCGCCGGCTTGTTCCACCAGGCTTATAGAACTGCCAGGCAGACCCCAAGAAAAGGCCATGGCAGCGGTAAACGGCGTTATTAAGGCTGGCCCCCCACTGAAAGGTAATTGATGTTGAGAACATCCCATCCGATTGTTTCTGAGAGTGTCGCAATTCAGCAGGTTCTCCAACAGGTCGCACAGGTCGCACCCACATCCGCCACGGTATTGCTGATGGGTGAAACCGGCACAGGCAAGGAAGTCATGGCGCAGGCAATTCATAATCTCAGCCCGCGTCAAGAGCGTCAGATGATTCGCGTCAGTTGTGCTGCCATTCCGGCCGCTCTCATCGAAAGCGAATTGTTCGGGCGGGAAAGAGGCGCCTATACGGGGGCACTCTCCCGGCAGATCGGCCGGTTCGAGGCCGCTCACGAGTCCACGCTGTTTCTGGATGAAATCGGCGAATTGCCCATGGAGATTCAGGTCAAGCTGCTCAGGGTATTGCAGGAAAGAGTGATTGAAAGGTTGGGAAGCACGAATTCGATAAAAATTGATGTGAGGATCATTGCCGCAACAAACAGAAACCTCGAGGACGCCGTACGGAACAAGACGTTCCGCGAAGACCTCTTCTATCGACTGAACGTGTTTCCGATTACGGTGCCGCCGCTGCGGGATCGCATCGAAGATATCCCGGGGTTGGTTTGGCAATTCATCGATGAATTCTCAACGACTTTGGGCAAGCCCATCGACTCCCTTTCCAGGGACAGCCTTCGCGAATTGCAGCGGTACCCCTGGCCTGGAAATGTCCGCGAGCTGCGAAATGTCATCGAGCGCGCGGCTATTCTGGCAACGGATCGTCATCTGGTGGTTTCAGCGCCGCGGTCGGGAAACAGGCCACAACCACAACCGTGCCTGACGTTGAATGCTGTTGAAGTCGATCATATCCGTAGCGTCCTCGAAAGCACGGACTGGCGCATTCGCGGACTTGGGGGTGCGGCGGAGCGCCTGGGACTCAAGCCGACGACACTTGAAAGCCGCATGGCCAGACTCGGTATTACCCGCAAGAGAGCAGCGAGTTGACGCCTTTTACGTCAACAAGACCAGTAGCGTCGCCCCGACAGCCATGAGAAAGTTTCCCAACGCGTAGGGGAGTCCGTAACCAAAAGTGGGGACCTTGCTTTCCGCGGCGTCTTCAATCGCCTTCAGAGCGGCGCTCGATGAGCCGGCCCCCGAACACACTCCGAGGAGTACTGCCGGATTCATGCGAACGACATAGTAGCCGATCAGAATTGTGACCGCATGAGGGAGCACACAAATCGCGGCGGCACCAGCGAGTAGCGTGATGCCCGATTCGCGGATCGCCGGAACCAGGCCGGGTGCCGCATCCAGTCCGACGCATGCCATGAATGCCGCGAAGCCCAGGGATTCAAACAGGGCTCGCGCCGGATCCGGAATTCGCCCAAACCGCGGGTGCCTCGAGCGCAGGTAACCCAGCGTGAGTCCGGAGATCAGAACTCCTACTGAAGCTGTAAGGCTGAGCGAAAGGCTGCCGACCGTCACTGCGGGCAGGCCCACCAGAATTCCGATCAGGATCGCGGTCGACACGAGGAGTAAATCTGTTTTTTCAGTCGGGTACTCCGCATAACCCACTTCGGCGGCGACTCGCGCGACTTCACGGGGAGTTCCCGACACCGAGACAACATCGCCCCGCTCCAGAACAGTCCCGGGACTAACAGGTAGTTCACGACCCGCACGCTTCAATGCCCTGACGAAAATGCCTCTCGCACGAAGATCCGTTCCGATTGTTTGCAAGGTCTGACCTGCGACCTTTGCCTTTGTCAAAACCAGTTCGGCGGTGAGGACCGGGACGGCCAGGAGCTCGCGATCGTCGACCTCCGCAGTAAAGGGATTGCCGTTACGCACCAACGCCACGGAGCGTCCGGCGACGGCGACAATGTCGCCGGTGCGGAGTTGCATCTCGGGACTTGCATCCATAAGCGTGTCAGCACGCCGAACTCTTTCGATGACCGCACGTTGCTCGCTGGGCCACAGACCCTCTACTTCAGAAACCGTGCGATCGTTGAGAGATTGTGGGACGCGGTAGGCGCGCAACACGATCTCGCGAGTTGCCGGTTCTTGCGATGCGTGACGTTTCGACTTCCCCGCAGACGGATCAAGCTGGTGGCTAGCCTCACGAATATCCGCGCGCATGAGTCTCGGACCGACCAGGGGTAGAAACCAGATGACCAACACCGTTCCCAGGAGGTAGGTCAGTGCATATGCCGTCGACACATTGCGGGCGATCTGAGCCCCGGCGGCCTGATCGTCCAGTCTGGTTGCAGCGTTCGTAGCAGCGCCCAACGCCGTGGAACTGGTCAACGCCCCTGTCAGCAGACCGGTGCTGACTCCTCTGTCAAGACCGGCAACGCGGCCGATTCCCCACGCCGTCATCACCGCCGTCAGGACAAATAGCGCGGTAAGTGCGACCTGTTGGAGGGCGCTTGAGCGAAGACCGCGGAAAAACTCAGGGCCTGTCCTCACGCCCATGGCAAAAACGAAAAGGAGGAAAAAGACGCGCTGCATCGCGACCGGAACTTCAACCCCGCTCTGGCCAACAAGCAGGCCGGCGAGCAAGACTCCGACAGTTGGACTTATCTGGAAGCGGCCCAGCCGCAGCGAGCCAACGGCGTAACCAAGAGCCAGGGACAGAAAAAGGGCGAGATCTACTCTGCTCCGTAAGATCTCGCCCAGCCAGTCCAAGGGTTACTCCAATTATCCTGACGTGAGAAAAGCCGCTTTTAGAAGCGGAACGTCACGCCGCCGTTCAACTGAATCTGGTTGGAGTACTGCGCATCGCCGACGACATAGCATCCCCACCACGGATCGCACCACCAGCCCGACGCGTCAGACTTGATATAGGTGGGCGTCCAACTGACGCCGAAACGCAGGCCAATGCGCTCGCCAGGATAGTATTTAACGCCTGTACCCCATGTCGTCGAAAACTGCGCATTGCCACCGATCGTTCCCTGGCGGAAGGGCGTACTGAAGTCGACGCTGCCGAAGTTGGTCGCACCCAGACCACCATAGAGGTACGGACGGAACTTGGAATCGGCTTCCATAAAGTTGTAAGCGAGATAGCCGTGATAGTTCTCAACTTTCATATCACCCAGCTCGCGGTCTGGTGTTCCCAGCACTCCACCGAGCAAGAGCTTCGAAAATTGATGGCTGTAGAGGAATCCGGCTTCGGTGTTTTCGGTCAGATTAATGCCGAACCCGAGGCCAAAGAGGTTGCTGTCCTTTGGATCGATGCGGTCATATGCCTCTCCAACAGGGTTGATATACGTCTGGCCACTGACGCCATCTGAGAACCCCCAGCCCCAGAACGCCGTTGCTTCGAAGCGGGACTGCGCGAATCCGGGAACTGCACAAGCCATGAAAATGAAAAAGAATCCAGCCGATGCGATGATGCGCTTGAACATTTGTCCGATCTCCTTTTGTTGAAAAACGCCAGTGTTCGCCAGACGGCGTGATGGACCGGCCGGCGACACGTAAGAATAGCTCAACGAGCAGTACTGGCGGCCAGGGGGTTGCCGCCAAGCGCGTTCGAAATTGCCGTAATCGCCCGCTGACCTTTCACGCTGTTACCTGCATCGTCCAGCGGTGGAGCCACGACAGCGATTCCGAACTTGCCGGGTGATACGGCGATAAGACCGCCGCCCACGCCACTCTTCGCGGGCAGCCCCGTATGATACAGCCACTTGCCCGAATCGTCATACAATCCTGCGGTTGCCATTACGGCCAGTACGCCGGGGACTTTCGCAGCGTCCATGACTCGCATGTTTGTAACTGGATTCCTTCCCGCCGCAGCGAGCGTAGCCGCCATCGTCGCCAGGTCTCGTGCGTTCGCGCCGATCGAGCATTGCCGTGTATAAAGATCGACGGCCTGTTGCCAGTTTGTCTTGATGTAGCCATAGGCGAACATCAGCGCGCCGATGGCCTGGTTCCGCTGGTTCGTGTCCGACTCCGACTTGTAGACGTCTTGCAGCACGGAGAGTGAGCGGCCCGCCGCAGCGTTGTGGAAGTCGAGAATCTTCTTCCACACCGCATCGGATGATGCCCCCGTGACCATGCTGGTTGCCGAAATCGCTCCGGGATTGACGAGAGCGTTCATTTCCGGGGCGCCGCTTCCGACGACACTTCGAACACCCTCGACAGCGATGATGGAGTTAAATCGGGCCCCGGTGGCATCGACACCGATTCGTTTTTCGATGGCGTCCAGGCCCTGTTCCTGGATGACCTGCGCCATCGTGAAGACCTTTGAAATCGACTGGATCGAAACTTCGGTCTTGACGTCACC
>DASTBJ010000321.1:0-5327 GCA_035712125.1 Terriglobia bacterium | reverse complement strand
GGCAAACCTCAACGGATCGTAATTCTTCATCTCGGTCGTTGGCGAAAGGCCCGAGTAAGTTTCTTGTTTACTAAACGTTGCTCAACAAATCACAGTTTTTCAAATCAGATTCAGGTTCTAGTCCTCGCAAGGGGGTGGAGGTTCGAGTCCTCTTTTCGGCATTAACAAGTTACAAACACCCCGTTCATTTCCCGGTTTCCACTGTTGGCTATTTGTTGGCGGCTGCATCGGCAGTCGCCGCTTCTCTTGCTCTGTTCTGCGCGCGAATCACCGCCTTGATCGCGTGACCCTCCACAAACGTGATCCTCCACAAAGTGGACGTAGCGCATTGGTGGTCTGAAGGTCGGTATGACCGAGCATTTTCTTGACGGTCTCGACATCGGCGCCGTGCGACCAACTGATGTTTCTGAGTCGGGGTTAAGAACCGCTGCTTTTGCTTCGGCTCCCGAGACCCGCGATACCAGAGATCCAAACTCGGTTCGTCCTTCTCGACACCTGACGAAGGCATCGCCGCGCACTTCCTCGCGTACCGCAAAGAGAACTGCGGCAAACTGCGTCAGCACCTGACCAACTTCGTAACTGCGCGAGGTAGCGCACTCGTTTGGACTTTTCCTGTCCGACGGATGATCGGATCTCGAAACATTACTTGCGGAATAGCTCGCGATATTGCTTGACGAGGTGGGATTCGGCTGATAGGGTGCTCCCCCAAAATCGTAATCTTTTTGTAAGGTTTGGTCACCTGAATGGGCACTGTTGAAGCTGCGCGGTCGACGGACTCCGGCCGTGACCTTCGACGAGCCGTGTTGCGTTGGCGCTGACGATCATTCCGCTAGCGTCCGTGCAGAACCCGTCATCGCCCCGGCTGAATTCGCCCCTGACGCAGCCGCTGGCGTTTGCCTCAAAAGAGCCAGCCTCGAATTAACTTTGTTTGGCTAAGCATTTCCTGTCTCCGCCAGTTTTGTATATGTACCGACGAGTTTCTTCCGACATAACGCTGGGAACGCAATTGCTCAAATACAACCTTTCAATGCCGGATCGATCGATGGGTCGAGAGAAGAGGACAAATGAGGAATATCGTTGCGCTTTTCAGGAACATCTGCGCTGACGCTTTCAATCGCAAGCAGGGAGCCTCTAAGAAATCCAGGCACAGACATTTCATCCTGGAGCGTCTCGAAACTCGCGTGCTCCTTTCTTCAGATCTTCTCGCCTCTTCGTCCTGGATAGACCAGCCCGAGCCCTCGAGTGGGTCGGAGGTATTGCGACCCTATGAGGGTGAGGACGAGGTCACCATCCCCAGTGTCAGTGTAGTCCTGGAGCCGGAGCTTGGTCCGGGTACCAATCTGGCCGTCGGTCTGGTCGGCAATGAACCAATCGTTGCCGTCAATCCGCTCAATCCCAACAACGTCGTTGTCGCTAATTTTAACAGCGGCTCGCAAACTATGAGGATTTCCCTGGATGGCGGGTTGACCTTCCCCATCGTTCGGAACGCCGTCCTGGTGCCTGGCCAGACATTTTTCCAGGGAGATGACAGTTTGGCCTTTGATTCGGCAGGCCGGCTTTTCTGGAGTTACCTGAGCGGTGGCACGCCTACCGGGCCAAACGTCAACGTTGTACAGGTGAACCCGGCCACCGGGGCGATCGTTGGCAGTCCCACTCTGGTCGGCATCACCAGCCTGGACAAGGAGTGGCTCGCCGCCGACGCCAATCCCCTTAGTCCGTTCGCGGACAACCTCTACGTGGTGTGGCACGACTTCGCCCAGCTCAACGCTCCCGTGCGCTTTGCACGCTCGACCGACCAAGGGGTTACCTGGACGACCTTGCCCGGAAATTTGTCCGGAGCCGGAGAGGGCTTCACCTGGCCCAGTGAAGTTACCGTAGCCCCCGATGGCGATGTGTTTGTCGCATGGCACACCAACACCGGCGCCACTGCTGGCGAGGTCCGGATGCGCCGTTCCACCGACGGCGGGCTGACCTTCGGCCCTGAGATCATTCCGTTCCCCGCCGGGACGGCGGCGACCACGACGAATTCCGGTACAGGGTTGGCCAACAAGGTCAACGGGCTGCACGTCTGGCTGCAAGGCTCCATGCAGCCCAGAATCCTGACCGATCCTGCCCGGCCGGGCAACATCTACGTCGTCTGCGTCGATGATCCGGACACATTTCTCCCCACAAACGATCCCTCCGACATCGTCATCGCCCGCTCGACCGACGACGGGGTCACCTGGACGCGCAGCACCATCAGCCAGGGCCTTTACGGCGACGCGGAATTCATGCCGTCGGCATCGATCAACGCCGATGGCGATATTACGGTCACCTGGTATGACAATCGTCGCCACCTGACCGTCGCCGATTCGCTGGGTGGCACTCACTTCCTCCTGGATCTCTTTGCTGCCAACAGTTTCGACGGCGGGCTGACCTTCACCAATCCGTTTCAAGTCAACGACCCAGCAAACGCATTCGACCCGGAACGAGGGGCGCCCGATCGTTTTGGCAACCACACCCTGCGCATCGGCGAATACAACGGCGTGGCCCTTGTCGATAGCACGGCATACGCCGTCTGGACCGGCAACAGCGCCACGGGCCAACAGATCTATTACGACCGATATTTCACCGGTTTGACGGTTGCCTCCACGGCTCCAGCCATCGGATCGGTCGTCTCCACACAGCCGACGACGTTCACCGTCAACGTCAGCAGCCCGATAATCCCCGAGACGGCACAGGCCAGTGATTTCAAGGTCAACGGCATCCCCGCCGACAGCGTGTCGTACATTCCCGGTACGACTGCCCTCTCGTTCAGCTTTGGCTCGACTCCGGTGATTGCCCAAGGCCTGCAAACAATGCACATCGACGCCGGTGCGTTCGCCCGCGACTTCGACGGCGACCTGGTAAGTCCATTCGACGGCACCTTCCGTTACGACAGCGTTCTGCTTCAGGTCACATCGACAGCCCCGCCCGTCGGAGGCATCTTCACCCTGCCAGCGCCGTTCACCTACGACGTGAGCTTCAATGAGGCCGTCGATCCAGCTTCGGTCCAGGCAAGCGACCTGCTACTGACCGGCATCAGCGGGGCCATGGTAAGCGCTGTCACGGTTCTGCCCGGCAACACATCGGCTCGGTTTACTCTCACCGGCATTACCGGTGAAGGGACACTGACGGCGAGCATCCTTGCCGGGGCCTTTACCGACGTCTTCGGTAACCCAGGGGCGGCTTTCTCGGGCACGTATCCGGTGGACGTCTCCACTGCGCCGTTCCCGACACCTCTGGCGGCCAAGAACCCGATTGGCTCGCTCATTTATGACCCGAGCCAGCCCGGGTCCATCGGTTTCGTGGGTGACGTGGACACGTTCACTCTCAACGTCGATCCGAATCAAACGATCTCGCTGATCCTTACGCCGACGGCGCCTTTCTTTCAGCCGCGCATCGAACTCTTTGATCCGAACAATGACTCGCAGGGATTCGCAAGCGCGCTGGCTGCCGGCCAGATCGCCAGCATTCAAACGAGCCTCGCCAGTCTCGGCGGTGTGTACAGCTTCGCGGTGAGCGGTGTCGGCTCATCGATCGGCTCGTACACCCTACAGGTGATTCTTAACTCGGCCTTCGAGTTGGAAGGAAAGGTTCCCGGTGTCACTAACGACACCTTGAGCAGCGAGGGGCTAACCCTCAATGCCGTCGACTCCGGTTGGATAACTGCGCAGGGCGTGCACACCACGACGAATAACAACTACGCCGTCGGGCAATCGTTGTTCGCTCCCTTTCCTCCTCCTCCTCCCCCTGTCCCTCCCCCCGTCCTCACAGAGTTCCGGAATTACTTCACCTTCAGCCTGCCCGCAGCGACGCCGGCCATCGTCGGGGCTGAACTGCGGCTCTTCAACCCCTCCGCCGGCTACAACAGCCCGGATCCGACCGAGACCTATAGCCTGTATGATGTCGTGTCGTTTACAGCCGCCGACCTCGACGTCAATCGTGCCTCGGAGAACCAGACGGGTAAGGACATCCACACGGACCTTGGGGATGGGACGGTCTACGGAACGAGGGACGTGTCACCGGCCGACAACGGTACTACCGTGGTAATTCCGCTGAACTCGGACGCCTTGGGTGCCCTGAACGCCGCTATTGGATCCACGATCTCCTTCGGTGGGGCGATCACGACACTCGCAGGAACTGCCCCACAGATCATGTTCGGGGGCACAATTGCCACTCCCGGAACAGTCCAGCTCGCTTTGCAGACCGCGACGCCTGTGATCAACGCACAGGACATCAACAGTTCGTTCGTTACTTTGAGCACACCGCAGGCCAGTGCGCAACGCGGTGCCGTGCTCGGACAGACGGACCTGCCCACTAGCTACACTGCCACCGCCGTTCCGTTCGTGTTTGAAGACATCAGTGCCACCGGGACAGTCCTCGCCCCCCTGACGAACCAGGACAACGCCGCGGTGACAATCCTGGGCTTCAGCTTCCCACTTTACGGCGTGGTCAATACGAACGTGAGCGTCAGCAGCAACGGTCTGCTAACCTTCGGCGGTGCCAATACCAGCGGTATCAATAGCGACCTGACTCTTTCGCCCGCCCAGGCTGCTGTCTCGCCGTTCTGGGACGATTTGCACACCGGCGGAGGGGTGGTTGGTTCGAACGTGCTCTTCCAGATAATCGGCACGGGGGCCGACCGGCATCTGACTGTCCAATGGAACAAAGTCCGCTACCAGAGCGGCGGGACTGCCGGTGACACCATTACCTTCCAGGCCCAGTTGTATGCCGATGGGCGGATTCGGTTCAATTATCAGGATCTGGTGTCCGTTGGCGCGGCGGGCAACAACGGTGCCAGCGCTACTGTGGGCATCAAAGGCGCCGGCGCGCAAGGCTCGAATCGGCTGCTGCTTGCCTTCAACAACGGACCCAACTCATTTGTCGAATCCGGCAAGAGCACGCTGATCACTCCGTCTGCTCCGGGACCGGATTACTATGCCTTCACCCTCAATGCGGGTGAGACAGCGACATTGGCCGCAACTGTCCTGGCCGCTGGCAATCTGACTGTGGAACTCCGCGACTCGAGCGACGCCGTTCTTGCCACGGGCGTAGGTGGCTCCGCCAACCTGACCAGCGTCATCAATGATTTCACGGCTGCGGTCGGAGGCACCTACTTCGCGCGGATCTCTGGAGGCGACGGAATCACCAGTCTGCCCTACAGTCTTGTGGTCACGAGGAACGCCGAGTTAGACAGGGAAAACAACAGCACGGCAGCCTCGGCCCAGAGCCTCGATGGGAACCAGGGTGCACTGGGCTATGCTGTCGGCGGCGGCTTCCCGACCCTATACGGGTCAACCAGAGCA
>DASTBJ010000320.1:0-4307 GCA_035712125.1 Terriglobia bacterium | reverse complement strand
ACAGAAAACACGTCGAAACCTGCGCGTGCCAGATACGCCATCCAGCTGTAGTCCTCATACGGAACGTCGAATGCCACTTCGGCCGGCGTCCCGGCGCCGTGCACAAACAGCACGACTCGATCCGAAAGATTGGCAGATCGAAGGGCTGTTCCGGCAAGGACGCGCTCTCGAACATAAAGTTGAGCAGGTTGTCCGTTCATGGAAGGCACAGTGGACCGGACTTTCACGTAGTGGTCGATGCTTAGAACAGCGTTGTCCTCGGACAGAGCAACGCCACACGCCACCGCCAGGGTGGCCATTGTGAGAAGCAGCACGAAGAAATGTCGGTTCATGTGGATGTCCCCCATTCGGAGACGAAGTCTACCAAATACCTATCAAGCGGAATAAAAAAAGCCCCGGTTAAGGCCGGGGCTTTTTTCAAGAGGGTCTAGAACTTCGGATACTCTTCGCCGTGGTCGATGATGTAGCGCCCGAAGTCGTCCTTGAGGTGGTTCAGGTATTGATTGTTTTCCTGGCAGATATATTCGTCGATGGACTGAGCGCTCCAGTTGATATCCCACGCTGTCGTCCACGGCGCGCTGTAAGCCCCCGGATCGTCGATCGTCGCTTCATAGTGAAGCGTGTTCTTGTTGGGGCGCGTCCAGCGCTCGACCACGTGCATCTGGTCGGTGTGCGGATGTCCAAAGTAATCCAGCCACGTGCCTTCGTTGAAGTTCGTCACGTCGACGACCAGCGTATCCTTGTCCCAACGACCAACGGAGTGCCCGAGCCATGTCGAACCTTGCAGTTTGTCCTTGGCAGGATGCGGACGTCCATCCATGTAAATCTCGCGCCAGACGTGTGTGCCGCCCTCGAAGATCTGGTAGATCCGCTTCAGTTCCGGCTGCTGGAGAATCACCATCGGGTATGGGGTCGCATACAACCGGGGACCGCCGGGAGGCAGGCAGTATCCTTCCGGGTCGTATTTGGACTCGTTCTTGGAGTGATAGTTATAGACGGCTGCCGACCAGGGAAGGAACGGTATCCAGGGCTCTGATGCTGCGCCGCCTCGTCCTCCTCCTCCTCCTCCACCGCCACCACCACGCTGCCCTGCATTGGCGTCGGGGGCAGCTGCGGCGGTTTGTGCCGCACCGCCGGGTGCCGGAGCTGCGGGTGCAGCGCCTCGAGCGCCACCACCACCACCACGACCCCCACCGCCACGGGCTGCAGCTGCAGGCCGGTTGGTCGCGTTGTTGGCCATGTTCTGGATGTAGGGAAGGCTCCACATGCCATCGACGTCGCTCTGGGTACGCCCGAGGTTGACCGTGCCGTCGGGTAATCGAGGCGTCGGTTCGGCTGGCGCTGCCGCGCCACCTCGACCGCCGCCGCCACCGCCACGGGCGCCACCCCCGCCGCGGCCTGCCGCGGGTGCATCCTGACTGAAGGAAATCAAAGTCGTGGCCATCATCAGCACTGCTCCGGCCAGAACGATCAGGAATCTACCGAACAAACGGCCTCTCACAGAATCCCTCCTTAGTTACCTTGTCCCCTGAACTACGGTGTGACGCCTTCGCTCGATGCTGCGTCGAAACGTTTGCCGTTGACGGTGATGTCCCGCGAATTGACCTTGGGACTGCCATCTTTTGCCAGCGTTCCGCTGAGGCTGACAACCATTCCAACCTTCAGGATGTCGCGGGACAGGCCATTGCCGAGGACGCCATTCGGGCTGCCCATCTCGACGGCGTAATTGGTAACCCGGTTTGTCGCCGGATCCTTGACGTCGATATAGAAGTAGACGTGTGGATTCTGCCACTTAACGCTGGTGATAACGCCGTTCAGCTGGACCCGCTTTTCGCGGTCGAATTCCGCCGAAAAGGAATGATGGGCGACTGCTGGAACGGCGAGCGCGACCAGGGTTAGAGAAGCAACAACCGCAAGAGCCCTTGCTTTCATACGAATAGAACCTCCCATTTTGGCCCCTTGATAATGCCTGCCCCTTTCTACGTCGTCAAGGGCATGGCAGATACAAATTACGCACACCACGCGAAGCCCGGGACCGTCTATTATTCTCACGTGAAACGCGCGGCCATAGTTGTACTCCTGTTTTTCCTCGCGGCCTCCTGCGGAAATCCCGCGTCCGGACAGGCGCCACCGGCAACACCGCTCGCTCCAGAGGCGCTGCGCACGTGGCTAACCGTCATTGCTTCCGATGAATTCGAGGGTCGCTCGACGTTCTCTGCGGGCATCGAGAAAGCCGCGGCGTACATTTCAGATCGCCTGATGGAGGCGGGCGTTCGCCCGGGCGGTGACAACGGGTCCTATCTTCAAAACGTATCGGTACAGTCTGTTCAGTCGACTAACCAGTCCACCCTTACGGTCGAAGTCAACGGCGAATCCCGTGTTTTTCAAAATGGAGTCGATGTGTTCTTCACACCCGATGTCGGGGCGAAGCGAACTCTGGTGCTCGACGACGTGGAGTTTGTGGGCTATGGACTTCATGTCGGATCCGTACACAGTGACTATGCGGGACGGGACGTCAGAGGCAAGGCGGTAATCTGGTTGGGTGAGGCGGCGCCGGGGTCTTTGGATTCCACTTCCGCCGCGCGTTTTCTGGAAAGCCGGGCCTCGATTGCGCTCGACGAAATGGGCGCCGCTGCATCGATCACCTCCTCGCGATTCGTTCGCGGCAGAAGGAATGCGGGCCCATCGTCTTTCACCACCACGCAGCGCCTGGACTTGCCGCGTGCGCCGGAATTGGCTGTTTCCGACGAGGTCCTCACCTTTCTGTTCAGCGCTTCCCGCGTTGGCTACGACGAGATCAGAGCGAAGGTGGGCCGGCGGGAAGAACTTACTCCCGCGTCCATCAAGGGCGTCAAGCTTACCTTTAATCTGGACGCGGATTATCGCGTTCTGAACACCAGCACCACCCAGAACGTCGTGGGCTTCATCGACGGCGCCGACTCGCTCCTGAAAAACACCTATGTGGCTTTCGGCGCGCATTACGATCACCTCGGCCTCGAGCCGGATTCGCGATCTGTTTCGACGGATCGCATAAACAATGGCGCGGATGACGATGGGTCGGGATCCGCCGCACTGATCGGGCTGGCCAATGCGTTCATTTCCGCGAAGCCGCGTCGGTCTATCATGCTGGTGTGGCACGCCGGGGAAGAGCGCGGGCTCTGGGGATCAAAATACCTGGCCGATCATCCTCCTGTTCCTCTCGAAAACATTGTTGCTCAACTCAACGTCGACATGATCGGCCGCAATCGCGATAACAAGAACTCGGAAGAGAACACTGTTTATGCCGTCGGCGCAGACCGTATCAGCACAGAACTACACAACATTCTCATCGATGCCAACGCCGGCCTGGGCGCACCCCTGAACATCGACTTCGAAATGAACGATGCCGCTGATCCGGAACGCATTTACTTCCGTAGCGACCACTTCAGTTATGCAGCAAAGGGAATCCCCGTCATTTTCTTTTTCACCGGCCTGCATCCCGACTATCACCGCGTGACCGACTCTGTGGACAAGATTCACTTCGACAAAATGTCTCGCATAACGCGCCTGATCTATGAGCTGGGTTTGCGGCTCGCGAATCTGGATCACGCTCCAGTTCGAGATTTCAAAGGCGCAAGGACGGGACGCGGGTTCGCCGGGAAGCTGAACTGAGGGCTTCAACGCGGAAGTTGCACCGGAACTTCAGACGACGCGCTCCGGATGTGTATAGATGTTCATGCTGTCGCGTTTGAGGAAGCCGACCAGCGTGAGATGGAACCGGTCCGCGAGATCGACAGCCAGCGACGACGGCGCCCCTACTGCGGCGATAAACGGAATTCCTGCCACAACCGCCTTCTGCACGATCTCGTAACTGACTCGGCCCGAGACCAGCAACAGGTGGTTGGAAAGGGGGAGTCTGCCCTCCGATAAGGCCCAGCCGATGATTTTATCGAGAGCATTGTGACGGCCGACATCTTCACGCAACACGACAAGCTCGCCTTCGGGCGTGAACAACCCGGAGGCATGCACACCCCCTGTCCTGGCGAACGTAGTCTGTGCGTCCCTGAGACGATCTGGAAGGCTGCGTAGCAGCGAACCTTGAACAACTACAGGGGACTTTGCAATCGCCCCCTTTACCTCCAGCGATTCAATGGTTTTTTTGCCACACACGCCACAGCTCGCATTGCTGTAGAACTCGCGGTCGAGCGTACGTCCTTTTCGGTTTGGGTTTGGCGCCAGCTGCACATTGATGACACTTCCACCTACGTCTTCCGGTGAGGAGTGGACGGGACCGACGGCTACGAACTCATCGGCGGACGACACGACGC
>DASTBJ010000319.1:0-13593 GCA_035712125.1 Terriglobia bacterium | reverse complement strand
GCTCACGTACTGCATTGCCTGAGGTGTCATCGGTGCGGCCGGGGTGCCTTCCATTCTGGTGAGTTCAACGTCGGCTCCGGCGAGGGGTTCACTGGTGCCAATCCGTACCACCATGCCTTCAATCGAGGCTGTCGCGACGACAGGTTGGTTGGTTTGTGCAGTGGGCTGAGATGGCGCACCCTGAGCCAGCAGCGCGACTACGATTCCCAAGAAAATCATCATGAAAGCCACTCCTGAAACCTTGCCGGACGTACAGGGGATCTAGACGGACAACCCCGCATGATGGTTGACACAAAGCTTATACGGATAATCCGGGCAAAAGTTTCCCATCGCCGTCGATTCGGCCAGGTTCCGTTGTATCCTTCGCGGGGGGTCCCAAATGGCGTTGAAGAAGTCATGGGCCGGCCGCCGTTACGAGGACTTTGAGGTCGGCGATCTTTACGAGCATCCGCTTGGTCGAACTGTTCTGGCTGCGGACAACACGTGGTTCACGTTACTGACCATGAATACGCAGCCCCTGCACTTCGATCATCACTATGCGTCGAAAACCGGCTTCGGCAGGCCGCTGGTGAATTCGTGCCTGACGCTGGCTATCGCGACCGGGCAGTCCGTAATGGATCTTTCCCAAAATGTGTTCGCAAATCTGGGCTGGGACGAAGTTCGTCTTCCCAACCCGGTCTATGAGGGCGACACGATCTATTCGAGTAGCGAGATTCTCGAGATGCGCGAGTCCAAATCCCGGGCCGACGTCGGTATTGTTCATGTTCGGACTACGGGACGAAATCAGGAGGGTGCGGTGGTGATCGAGTTCAAGCGCAGCTTCATGGTTTATAAACGCGGCCACGGCCCAAACGCTTAGCAGGAGTCTTATGCGTCCAATTCGAAGCCTTTTGTTCGCGCCTGCGAATCGACACGAGCTGATCGGAAAGTTTTTCCGTTACTCTGCCGATGCTTTCGCGATCGACCTTGAAGATGGCGTGCCGGAAGCGGAGAAGGAAGCAGCGCGGCGTTCATTGCCCGATGTCATCGCGTCGCTTCGCCAGCAGAATCTCAAAGGTCCGCTCTTCCTCAGAACGAATGCTCCCCGGTCGCGCCAGGCCGAGGCAGATCTCGCTGCTGCTGTCGATATGCGCCTGGCCGGTGCCATCATGCCGAAGCTGGAAACCACTGCCGAGTTAAGGCAGTTTGCGACAGCCGGCATTCCTATCATCGGTGTGATCGAAACCGCCCGGGGTGTCGCGAATGTTGAGGCTTTAGCCGTTGCCCAGAGCTCCCATCTTGCAGCGCTGGCTTTCGGAGCGGAAGACTTCATTACCGATGTAGGTGGATTGCGTACGCCCGAAGGTCTCGAGGTGTTGTATGCGCGCTCGCGCGTCGTCCTGGCCGCGCGTGCATCAGGATTGCAGGCTCTGGACCTCGTCTATGTGAATATCCGTGATGATGAGGGTTTTCGTCGTGATGCGCAAATGGGCCGGCAGCTGGGATATAGCGGGAAGATGTGCATCGTCCCCCGGCAAGTCGAGATCGCGAATGCCGTGTTTTCGCCGTCTGCCGAAGAGAGGGAGAACGCGCGGAGGCTGCTGGCGGCTTTCGACAGCGCGCAGGCGAGCGGCCGCGGAGTGTTTGAGTTCGACGGCGGCATGGTGGATGAGCCAATTATCAAGAGGGCACGGCAGATTGCGGACTTGGGGAAGGACTGAGAGTCGACGGACATTTTGGAGGAAATCTGGCCCAACCGAAGGCCCCTACTTTGCCAGCGCTTCTGTCAACTCCGCAATGTCGAAAAGCGATTCGACGTTTTCAACAGTCCTGAGCGCCTTTGCTGCGGCTTCTTCAGTCAGTACCCGTCGCGCACACTTGATGAATTTTGTCGCGAGTTCCTCTCTGGTCAGACGGCCGGGATAACCGCGCGCACCATCCGCATGTTCCACAAACGTCTTCCCATCCTTCAGCTTGACCGTCACTTTTGCTTTCGATAGTGGAGTTGCCGTGTCGAACGCAGGATTCGCACGAAGCGTCACTGCCGGCAACAGACTTTGTATCCGAGGGTCTCGAATGCGCGATTCCTCAAAGGTCTCAAGCGAAGGAGGTCCAAACACAATTGCGGCTGCAGCACAGAACGGCATGCTGAACTTGGCTTCGAGCGCCGTTGCGGGACGATTGTAGAGGAGCAGACGCGGGGTCATTGAATCGACCTCGACCTCGATCGCGTCGATGATCGCTGTCGACAGGCCGTACCGGCTCTTCAACGCGAGTATTGCGTCCAGCGGTGGATGCGTTGCCGCGCACGAGGGATAGAGCTTCACTGTGATGCCCGTATCGAGAAGTTCCCAGCGCGAACCGAGATCTGCAACCGCCTCAACCAGCGCGCTTGGCGGGTGCTGACTATCCATCGCAACGAGGTAACCCTGTGGACCCTCAATGGCCTGGGCGCTCGACATAAACCCTGCCTTTGCCAGGCGTGCCGCCATTACGCCGTGACGCGCCGCCATTCCCGCGTGTAATGGTTTGACCATACTGCCAAGGTTTTCCTTGAGACCACCGGCAGAGGATGCCGCAATCCCGAGAGCGTGAACGGCAGCATCCGCATCGAGCCGGAGAAGTCGCGAGGCGGCGGCCGCGGCGCCCAGTGTGCCGATCGACGAGGTGCAATGCCAGCCTCGCTCATGATAGTGGCGTGGGTTCATCACCGATCCTAATCGACACTCGAGTTCAAATCCGACAATGTAGGCATCGAGCAGGTCGGCACCCGAAGCGTGGGCCAACTCTCCCGTGCTGACGGCTGCGGGTACGAGAGCGCAACTCGGGTGTGCCAGCGAAACAAAACACATGTCGTCGTAATCATGAGCATGCGCCGCCACGCCATTGGCCAGCGCGGCGTCTTCGGCGCTTACGCGAAGGGACGTGCCCACCACGCGACAGGGACCGCGACTTTCACCGATCAGGGTATTTCTAACAAGAGTCGTCGCTACTTCTGGCACGCCCGCAAGCAGGACGCCGGCCGTATCGCACACCGCGACGGTCGCACGCTCTCGAGCGGCGGGCGGAATTTTTCCAGACACGATGAAGTGCCCGATTTGCATCGTCGCCGCATTCCGTGATTCGGGCATGAGAATTCCTCGACGTTCAGCGGATGGTGTACTTCTCGAGCAACTGGCGCGCGATAATCAACCGTTGCAGTTCGTTGGTGCCGCCCCCGATAACCAGCAAAGGTGCGTCGCGGTAATAACGCTCCACCGAAAAGTCTTTCGAAAAGCCGTTACCACCCATGATGCGCATGGCTTCGAGCGAAACTTCGGCAGCCGTCTCGGTGGCAAACAACTTGGCCATCCCGGCCTCCAGATCGCACCGTTCGCCGCGGTCTCTTTTTGCGGACGCGGAGTAGATGAGTAGCCGTGAGGCCTCGATTTTTGTAGCCATTTCGGCCAGTTTGATTTGAATCGTCTGGTGCTGTGCGATCGGTTTTCCGAACGTATGCCGCTGTTGGGCGTACCGGATGGCGTCTTCAAATGCCGCTCGGGCGATACCAAGGCCGCGTGCTGCAACATTGAGTCTTTCCGCTTCAAGCCCGGTCATTATCTGCTTGAATCCCTGACCCTCGACGCGGCCGATGAGGTTTTCAGCCGGCACGGGAAAGTTTTCGAAATGCAGATCGACGGTTTCGACGGTCTTGTAGCCCATCTTGTCGATATCGCGGCCGACAGTCATCCCCGCAGCACCTTTTTCAATCACGAACGCGCTCATTCCGCGATGCGGCGGCTCCGCCGCCGGATCGGTCCTTGCGAGCAATAGGAAAACCTGGCCGTACCGCCCATTGGTGACCCACATCTTGGATCCGGTCACACAGTAGGTGTCGCCTGTACGTCGCGCTACTGTCCTGATGGCTTGCAAATCCGTGCCCGCTTCCGGTTCGGAGAGACAGATACCACCGCGAGTTTCGCCCTTCGCGAGGCGCGGGAGGAAACGCTGCTTCTGGTCTTCTGTGCCGAAGCGAACCAGGACGTCACAGAGGACCGAGTGCGTGCCCAGGATTCCCGCCAGTCCCATCCAGCCACGGGAGAGTTCCTCAAACACGATGGCGAAGGCAGTGTCGTCGATATCGCTGCCGCCGAATTGCTCGGGGACATTGAGTCCGAAGAGCCCGAGACTTTTCATCGATTCGACCAGCGCATGGGGATACTCACCACGATGCTCCATGCCGCTGGCAACGGGGATTACCTCGCGCTCCACGAAGTCGCGCACGGTCCGCGCGATCATCTGCTGCTGTTCGGTCAGTTGAGACACAGGCTCTCCTTTGTGTGACGGACTATATCAGCTAAGATCGCATCGCGAATCCTTACAAACTATGAGCGTTGAAGTTGGAGTAAATGCGGCAGGGACCGGTACCGTGCCGGCAGCAGGATCGAGCGGCACGAATTTCTGGCGCCTTCTTGGCGTCGTTGGCGTTGGCGGAATCCTGTGGGTCATGCCGCCGCCGCAGGGCCTGGAGCTGCAGGCGTGGCGGCTGCTCGCTATCTTTGTCGCAACTGTTGCGGGAATCATCGCGAGACCGTTACCCATGGGTGCGATGGCCCTGATCGGGATTACGACGATTCTCCTTACCGGCACGCTGGAGACAGCGCAGGTGCTCGCGGGCTTCAGCAATGCAACAGTGTGGCTTGTTGTGTGCGCCTTTCTCCTGGCAGGCGCATTTATCCGTACCGGTCTCGGACCTCGGATCGCGTATTTGTTCCTGTCGGTTCTCGGGCACCGGGCGCTGGGTCTGAGCTATAGCCTTGCAGCCACCGATCTTGTCCTTGCCCCGTTTATTCCAAGCCACACAGCTCGTTCGGGAGGCGCGATCTTTCCGATCCTGCAGTCACTATCGCGATCCTTCGGTCCGGAGGACAATCCGGACGCGAGAAGGACCGCCGCATTCGTGACGATGGCGACGTATCAGGCCTCGATCTCGACAAGCGCGATGTTTCTGACATCTATGGCGGGCAACCCGCTGGCTGCGGAATTTGCCGGCCAGCAGGGGATCACGATCACCTGGGGCTCCTGGCTCGCCGCCGCAATTGTCCCCGGAATCATCAGCCTGATTGTCGTGCCTATCGTGATTCACTTCTTTTATCCACCAACGATTCGCCACACGCCACAGGCACGTGTCGCCGCTCGAGAGCAGCTTGCCGCTCTTGGTCCGCTTCGTCGCGAAGAGCGCATTCTGTTGATCACGTTTGGAGCTTTGGTTGTAACCTGGGCCTTCAGCGGGGCACTCGGTATCGACAACACCGTTGCCGCGTTTGGCGCTATTGCCGTCTTGCTGCTCACGCGTGTGCTCCAGTGGGATCGGGTGGCGCGCGAGCACGAGGCCTGGAATACCTTCGTTTGGTTTGCAGCCTTGATCATGATGGCGAGTGAACTTGCCAGGTTGGGTGTGCCGACATGGTTTGCGGACGCCGTCGGCGGCGCTGTCGGTGACGTGCACTGGGGTGTTGGATTTCTCGGGATCGGCCTTGCATACTTTTATAGCCACTACCTTTTTGCGAGCAATACCGCACACATCAGCGCCATGTATGGGGCGTTCCTCGTGCTCGCACTGGCTCTCGGCACGCCACCACTGTTTGCGGCTTTGACCCTCGCATTCTTCAGCAACCTCTTCGCCGGCCTGACGCACTACAGCGCGGCAACGGCGCCGATTTTTTTTGGCGGCGGATACGTCTCGGCAGCCACATGGTGGAAGATTGGATTCCTTGTCAGTCTCGTGAATATTCCGATCTGGCTCGTCATCGGTGGGCTGTGGTGGAAGCTGCTCGGAATCTGGTGAACGGCCAACGGGTCTGGCCTGGTCTGACCCCGATTCATCGGCCGGTAAAACGTGGCGGGCGCTTCTCGAGGAATGCGCGGGTGCCTTCCTTGTAGTCTTCGCTGTCAAACGTCTCGAGGCGGGCCGCCTGCATAAGCTCGCGATGTTGCGGGTTTGCCCCTTCAAAGATCGCTCTCATCTGCGCTTTTGCACCGCGAACCGACAGTGGTGCGTTGGTAGCGACAGTCTTTAGGTACTCAAGCGTCTGAGTCTCGAGTTCTGCTGCCGGCGCCAGGCGCTGTACGAGCCCGATGCGGAAAGCTTCCTCGGCGTGCAGGGCTCGCGCCGAGTAAAGGATGTCTTTCGTGCAAGCGGGCCCTACCAGATCGACAAGCTGCCGCACCGCATCGAAGTCGTAAATGATCCCCAATCTCGCGGCTGGAATACCGAATCGCGATCCCTCTGCCGCGAACCGCAGATCGCAGCCCAGCGCGATCGCCATGCCGCCCCCCATACAGAAGCCGAAGATCATCGCTACTGTCGGCTTGGGACAATTCCTTATCGCCACTTCGGCTTCCTCAACTTTCTTGTTGTACGCGATGGCCGACTCGCGATCTTTGCGGTTCTCTTTGAACTCGGAGATATCCGCGCCGGAAGCGAAGGCTTCCTGGCCCGCTCCCCGGAAGAGAATGGCACGCACACCATCGTCGTCACCGAGTCGATTGGCAATCTCCGCAATCTCGCCCCACATGGCGAGGCTGATGGCGTTGCGCACTTTCGGCCGGTTAAACACGACCGTCGCGATTCCTCCGTCCTGTCCGACAAGAATGTCATTACTCATGGCGATCTCCTGTGTATTGCTGAACGACCCCGTCCGAAAGCAATACGTCGATAGCGTCAGGCGTGTAACCAAGACCCGTCAGTGTTTCGCGGGTATGTTCTCCGTTCATCGGAGCGGCATGCTCGACCGTTGGCGGTGTGCGAGAAAGCCTGAGGGGAAGTCCAATCACTTTGTGCGCTCCCCAGGCCTGGTTGGCGACTTCATGAACGAGCCCTGCCAGCTGTACCTGCGGGTCTGCGAAAACCTGGTCGAGTTTGTAAATCGGACCACATGCGACTCCGGCCCCGTTCAGCAGTTCGACCCACTCGGCAGACGGGCGAGTCGCAAAAACCTCATCCAGAATACCGTCAAGATCGCGGCGATTCTGAACACGTGTGAATCCCCCGATGAATCGGGGATCCGTAGCCAGTTCGGGGCGTCCGACAGCTTCCGCGAGACGTGTAAACATTCGATCGTTGCCGGCCGCAAGGTTGAAGTATCCATCGCTGGCCCGATAGACGCCCATCGGTGCCGTCAACGGGTGATGGTTGCCCACAGGAGGTGGCGTTTCTCCTGTGTTGGCAAATTTCGCTGCCTGGAAGGACAGGCTCGCCGTCATGGCTTCGAGCAGAGATGTCTGCACCTGCTGTCCGCGGCCGGAAACTTCCCGTTCGAGAAGGGCGGTGAGAATGCCGATCGCGGTGAAATATCCCGCGAGCAGATCACAGATCGGAATGCCGACACGCAGCGGCGCGGACTTCTCGTCGCCCGTAAGCCACATCAGCCCAGACATGCCCTGGACGATCTGATCGTAGCCGGCACGATCACGGTAGGTTCCTTCCTGACCGAATCCTGAAATGCTGGCATAAATCAGTCGCGGATTTTCCGAAGAGAGGGCCGCGTAATCAACGCCGAGGCGGTGCTTGACGCCCGGTCTGAAATTTTCCACGACAACGTCCGCACCGCGAGCCAGCTTCCGGACGATCTCCACACCACGCCTATCCTGAAGATTGATCGCGATACTTCTCTTGTTGCGGTGGAGATCCGCGGAATCGTAAAACTGACGCTCCTGCGATTCGCCCCCCGGCCGTTCAACACGGAGGACGGTTGCCCCAAAGTCGGCAAGGATCTTCGTGCACGTGGGTCCGGATCGGACCGTAGTGAGATCGACGACGAAAAAGCGCGAGAGTGCCCGGTTGCTGTCAGTCACGGGCGGAGTCTAGCGAACCAGGGTGGGCCACTGCAAGGCGGGTCGACTAATGGGACATCGCATAGATCATGAAGTTCAGGCCCATCCGATAGGCTTGCCCCGAGTACTTTTGGGGGTAGCAGGGGAGATCCATCCATTCCCAGGCATCTCCAAGATCGGAGTTATACGTGATGATCACCATCAACCGCCCATCGTCGTCGGAGATTCCGAAGATCATCGGATCGATCTCGCTTCGCTGCTCCCAGGTTTGCCTTCCGTTACACGCATTGTTGACGTTCGGGATTTGCATGACCGTGTCCACATCGAAGAACGTGTGAAAAACCTCATGGTCCAGACCCAGTTTGACCATCTGACGGTCCGGAAAGATCTTGCCCATTTCTTCTTCGACCGCCCCGCGCTGCTCCAGTCCCCAGAAGTCATCGACGTGAAGGAAACCGCCTCGCAGGAGGTACTCGCGAAGGTTCTGCGCTTCTTCCGACGTCAGGTACATGCGGTGAGGGGAAACGATGTAGAGATAGGGATACTCAAAAAGCTTCGGGTCGAGGGCGGTTACCAGATGAGGGCTCTTGTCGTAAACCCGAATGTTGGTCAGGCGTTGGACACCCCACATGAACTTGCAGTCGGAGGCTGGGAAATCGGTGCCCCATCCACGCCCGGCCCGCGTACCCCCCTCTCCGGCGGCCAGATCGGTACAGCGAAAATCGAAGATTGGCGTGCGTGCGGGGCCGCCGCCGTTTTCGTAAACGAGGCGCGTGAAATAGAACTCCGGCACTGTTTCCGGTTCGATCTGTGCCAGGCCCGGCAGCACGATCAAAAATGTGGCAAGAACCAAACCGATGATGGGAACCCTGCGCTTCATGTTTTGTTGAGTGACGCCCCTCATCGTAACCGAGAAGAAACAAAACAGAGGATTGAAATCTGGATTTCTTAAGGAGGAGCGCGGTTGTCTTAACGAGACTGTCGACGGGTTCCGGTTTTGATGGGACAACGGTCATCGTCCAGGAAAAAACCGCGGGCACCCTCACCTCCGGGAGAAGGTGCCCGGCGGGCTTACGACACGGAGGGAAATTCGTTTCCGTAGACCTGGTGAATCTTCTCGAGATAACGCTGCGAAGATTCTTCCCATGCCGGTTCACCCGGAATGTAACCGTTGTAGCGTCTCACGCCACCCTCGACACCGAAGCGGCTGACGTACTCCTTGAGGATGCGCGCACCAAAATCGACGTTGTCTTCGATCTTCAGAAGGTTAATGTTCTCGCGATCGGCGGTCTCTCCCCAGGTGGGAAGATGGATCTGCATGATGCCAACCGCATCCTGCCCGGAAATCGCGAAAGGATTGCCGCGACTCTCAACGATCATGACGCTGGCGAGCAACCGGGAATTCAGTCCGTGTTTTTTCGCGCTCCGGACCAGCGATTCGGCCAGGCGCCCACGATTTTCTTCATTGACCTGATGCCGCTCGAGGAAGCTGTCCATCGATCGGATCTGACGCTCAATCTGCATTTCGACCTCCGCCATGCTCGGCATCACCACTGGGCGGGTAGCGGCAGGGACGGACGGACCGGACGCGCTTGGCTCCGGAAAACCGAGAGTCAGGGTGGCAACTACGGCCACAACCCCTGCGATCCTGGAGGATTTGCGAAGCCCTTGGCGGCACCACAGCCAGTGGTTGATGTAACGCTTGTTCCAGCCGAGCTTCATTCCGCCACACCGAATACAAATTACGATCCTGGGTCTAGGTTGCATCGGTCCTCCTCTCACTGCCCGCATCATGGCGCTTTTCTCCAGGACCCTGAATGGTAGGAACGTCGGCTTTGATAGCTCTAAGGTGGTGTGTACGAAGGAGTTGGAAGTTGCTAGAAGTGCGGATTACCGCTGTCAAATGAGCGCCTTACCGTCCATCGGGCCATAGGGTAAATTCCTGTAATAGCCTGATCGACCGGGGGCGGTCTCTAGTCTTTTGCCGGCGGCGGGGTCAAGGCCGCTGGGGAAGGACAGGTCCCCCAGATCGAGGTCACCCTCGTAGCCCGGATCTCCGGCAGGCCGTCGGTTCCGGTTGCGACGGGCCGGGCCGGGACAGCTGGTTGGGGAGAGAAGCCGCTGTCCGATCGGGTTAGCACATCTACAAGGACAAAGGGAATGGAGGGCTCAGGCGCGAAAGGTTGCTCCACCGGCTGGAGGTTACCGCCTGTGACACATCCGAGGAAGACCGTGGGAGGGGTTTGTTCCGCGGCGACACCGCCCCCAGCACCTCGGCCGCGGCCCTGGCCGACCGCTTCCGGAGCGAGCATCCACACCAGGAGCAGGAGCGCGATAAGGGCAAGGGTAATAGCGAGCTTTTTCATCTGATCTATTGAGGCGTGGGATACCTCCGCAGGTATCCATACACCAGTTCCTCCGCAAATGGCCCGCACTTGAATTCCTGGATCTGGAGGTTGGGCTCGAGCCTTCGATACAGCACGGTCCGCAGCTTCCAGGAGCGCGTAAACACTTTAGGGTCTTCGACGGCGACTTCGTAATTCAACGCGTAGGTGTTGATCGGCGTGATGCGCTCGATCAGGTGCAGCTGCTCGCTGTGAAAGTTGCCCGCACGGTCAAACCACGATTGGTCGTTAAAGCCAGCCGCGTCGATCACGAGTGTATCGCCGTCCCACCCGCCATTTGATGTTCCCATCCAGGTGTCCACCTGAAATTTCACGGTTGTCAAATGGCAGTACCCCTACTTCTTCGGGGCAACTTCAACGCCTGCAAGCTTCGCACGTTCGATCGCGGTTCCGAGAAATCCGGAATCGCGAAGGGTATCGATGAACGGGTTAAGAAGGGAGACCGCGGCCGTGTTCTCCTTTCCGACAACGAGAGATTGCTGAACAGGAAGAACACTTCCAGGGATGAGACGCACACTCGGTGTCTGTGTAGAGACCTCTGTAAGTCTCTGCCGGTTTGCAGCGAAAGCGTCGATTTCGCCGGCGATAAGCATGCGGACTGCTTCTTCCATGGTGCGATTGGCCGGCCGTACAAGCTGCGCGTTTTTCAGGGAGCGGGTGAGGTGCAGATCGACCGCATCACCAGCCCCGACGCCAATTTTCGCGCCCGGGCGATCCGCATCGGCAATCGATTGAATCATTGAATCGCGGCGCACCATATAGGTGTTATGGCCGATGCTGTACGGTTGCGTGAAATTCACCTGCGAAGCACGTGCGACGTCGAAAGCAAGAAAACCCAGATCGGCGGACCCCTTGTTGACGGCGTCCATCACCGCAGGAACGCCGTCAAGGCCTGTAATCGTAAACGGTACCCCGATTCTCGCGGCCAGCTCGCGAACAATGTCCGCGGCGGGACCGGTGACGGCACGCGTTTGCGGATCGATGCGGCCCTGAACAGGATTGGATGCGAGGAAAACGGCGCGCAACGTACCCGTAGGAGCGATAGCGCGGCGCATCGCGGATTCCGGTCCTTGTGCCTGGAGGAAAACCGGAGAGAGCAGGACACCACAAAACAAGCCTGTGAGATTTCGCATGGGGAGATTATGCGGGCATTTCACGCTTGAGGCGGAGCGGAAAGACGTTACCCTATTCGCTTTCCTTCGACAGCCGGGAGCCGTGATGCGCGCCGCTTTCTTGCGACAATTCCTTTAATACCTGCCCGAAATTCTCTGCCGTCAGGCAGGCCTCGAAGGCTCTCAGGCAATCGTCGCAATTCACGAGGTGCGCATGTTCCCAGATGTTCAGCTTGTCTTGCTGATTGGCGCATACCCACAGCCGGTGCAGGGCGATGTGCTCTTGTCGTGATGCGCTTCGAGCCAGTGCGGCCCTATCCAAGGGTACCGCCTGCCTGACTATCTTCGACTGACATGCTCTGAGCTCTCCCGCGTGCATAGACGTGTTTACCGCCTGACTGAGCAATCTGCTAACCACGGGTTTTAAATCCAACCGCTTTAGGGAGCGGACTTCGGACGGGTAGAAACTAACGTCTCTGCTCTTCCGTGAGACACCTGTCCAGAGTTTGAACAGGAACAACGGTTTGGGGCGAGGCCCTCTTGAGCGATGGTCCGTTCTCAATCCGGACACCAGGTTGTATTTGGCGCGCGGGTTGCTGGCTATGCAAGACGGAGGACCATTCCATGCATGAATCCATAATCTACAAACCAAAACAATTCCATCCTGGTTCTCTCGAGGGCATTTCCGAGAAAACGATGGAAATGCATTTCAAACTTTACGAAGGCTATGTCAAAGCAGTGAACGAGCTGAACGAGAAGACTGCCGAGCTCCTCGCGGACGGGAACGTCGATAAAGAAGAATTTCCGGCTTATTCCGAGCTGACGCGCCGTCTCGGTTTCGAATACAACGGCATGGTTCTGCATGAGTACTACTTCGGTAACCTGAAAGGCGGCGGTCCCGGAACACCCGACAAGACATTCATGTCGGCTGCTGAGAAAACCTTCGGCAGTTTTGATTTGTGGAAGACCGATTTCGTAAGTGTCGGGAAAATGCGCGGGGTCGGCTGGGCGGTTTGTTATCAGGATCCGACCAGGGGCGTTCTCTCCAATCACTGGATTACGCTGCATGAGGTCGGGAACGTTAGCGGGTTTAGTCCGATTCTCGTGATGGACGCGTGGGAGCATGCATTCATACTCGACTACGCCCCAGCGGATCGCCCGAAATATATTGATGCATTCTTTTCGAACGTAGACTGGGGCGCAGTCCAGCAGCGGCTCAACAAAGGGCGTATCGCTCCCGCCGCTTAAAGGTCACACGGTCTATCGGATCACGGACTGAGCTATCAGTTCTTCGAAGTCCCGCTGCATTTCCCCGATGCTGGTTTGTACCATCAATACGCCAACCAGTTTTTCTTTGGGATCGACAAAGAAGTGCGTCCCCTGTGCGCCGGACCATCCATAGGTTCCGTCGGACAGCATGGTGCCACGGCGGGTGTGATCGGTGACTACCCGGACGCTGAGTCCGTACCCCTCACCGGCGGGACGCCCAGGCAAGGTGTCCAACACATGGGGGGCGGTCATCATCTCCACTGTCTTGCGTCCCAGGAGATGCTTGCCGTTGAACTCTCCCATTCCGGCGAGCATAACTCCCAGAGGAATGTAGTCTTCGGCGGTACTGTAGAGACCACCGGATGCACGGAAGTAAATCCCACGTGAGCTGGTGTCGTTGGCGGGAACCTGTTTGGTCAACCCGTTGGCGCCGCGCTGGTAGACCGAGGCGACGCGCTGCCACTGTGATTCCGTCGGCCAAAACGCGATGTCTCTCATCCCGAGTGGATCGAAGATGCGCTGGCGGAAGAACTGGTCGAGCGGAAGGCCGGAGACGATCTCCACGAGACGCCCGAGCGTTTCAAATCCAGCTCCTGGACTGTAGGTCCAGCGGGATCCCGGCTGAAACTCCAACGACGTTCCTCCAAGACGCGGGATGTATTGCGCGAGCTTCTCACCTTCCTTGCGCGCAACCTTTTCGATGTCGCTGTTGCTCATCGGACCGCTGCCGAGGCCCGAGACGTGTGTCAGGAGGTCCTTGATGGTGATATCGCGACTTGCGGCCACCGTCGTGAATTGTGGCGGAGCAGCGGTTTGTCCGCCCCGGCCACCACGAGCGCCTTGTGTAGCTCCAGGGGATGCGACAGCGACCTTCTGGCCACGAAATTCCGGAATATAGCGGGATACCGGATCGTTGAGTCGCAGTTTGCCTTCCTCAACCAGCAGCATGATGGCGACCCCAGTGACGGGCTTCGTCATTGAGGCGATTCGGAACATCGTGGAGGTTCGCATGG
>DASTBJ010000318.1:0-4389 GCA_035712125.1 Terriglobia bacterium | reverse complement strand
GTAGCCGAAAGGTTCGGCTGCGAGGTTAAAGGAAATCTCTCCGGTAGTAGTGAGTGAGATTCCCACGTATTGATCCTGGTCCAGGTTCAGGGCAGTCTCCTGGGACTTGTTGGATTCGGGAAGCTCGAGTTGAATCGCGATTTTCTGGCGTGGCAGATCGAAGGATCGGGATTCAGCCAGCCCGATCTGCGTCCGCGTGCGGGGAGTGCCGCGATACACCTCTTTCCCGTTGATGCGAAGAACTGCGCTCTTGCCCGAAAACCCTTCCTGCAAATCAATCTTGAGTGTCGGCATGACCAGACTCCTCCTTTATAAGCAGGACACTTCCAGCGTCTGCCGTATCGGACATTGGCTCCCAGCGGATGGCAGTAGTATAGGCCTCTCTCTGCCATCCGCAAGGAAACAGCGCAATTAATTTTATTCGCGCGTGAAGGCAGCACGTCGCGTGCCTAACCGGACTCTCGACTGTATTTGCGGATCTTTCGTCATGAAGGATGCGAAGCGACTCCGATCCGATAGCGCGCCTATCGCGTCAGATAGGGATCAGAGTTTTGCGACGGCCGGATATTCATTGCGACATCGCGACATCGTATCCATTAGACTTCGCGTTATGAATAAACGCATTTTCGCGTTGATCGCTGGTCTCTGCGTTCTTGTCGCGAGTTGCACTCGCGAGCCGCCTAAACCGGCGGAGACGCCGAAAGTGGAAAGTCCAATGCCGGTTCCCCCCGGGAACGAAACAAAAGCGACAGCGCCAAAGGAGACAACATTGAGTTCCGGACTAAAGATGATCGACAGCAAGGAAGGACAGGGTGATGCTGTAAAGACCGGCAACACTATCTCGGTGCACTACACCGGATGGCTCTACGAAAACGGTAAGCGCGGTAGAAAATTCGACAGCTCTGTCGATCGCGGCCAGCCGTTTAACTTTACCGTAGGCTCGGGCGTCATCAAGGGATGGTCGGAAGGTGTAGTGGGGATGAAGCCTGGCGGAAAACGCGAGCTGATCATTCCTCCAGACCTTGCCTACGGCCCCGGCGGGGCGGGCGGCGGGATTATTCCATCAAACGCCACACTCGATTTTGAGATCGAGCTGCTGCAGATTTTGCGATAACACTCGCGAAAGAAATTTCCCCGGACAGGTGAAAATTTTTTGACATACGTGCATTTCAGTGATGTCATGAGGCCCTCTCCCCCCGGTGACTAGGGAAATCAATGTGTGCGTTTTGTCGCACGACTATATGAACACAAGAGGGAAACATGACAACACAGCGGATGCTTGCAGTTGCACTGGTGTGGTTTGTTCTGTGTGTTCGGTCCACGCCAGTATTCAGTCAATCCAGTAATGCCACAATCAGCGGTACGGTCGCGGATTCCAGCGGGGCGTTGATCCCCGGTGTGACCATTAAGGGAACGAACAATGCGACTGGAATTGTCACGACAATCATAACCAACGAGTCCGGCACCTATACGCTGGTCAGCCTCCTGCCGGGGCGCTATACGGTCAGTGCATCTCTCCCGGGTTTTCGGACGCAGACGTACGAGGATGTGCAAGTCGGAAACGCCGCGCAGATCCGACTGAACTTCACGCTCGACGTCGCCACTGTAGCGCAGTCGGTCGAAGTCACGATTTCGGCGCAAAATCTGCTGACGACCTCTTCGTCATCGGTTGGTGAAGTGCTTCCGCAACAGGCAATTCAAGATTTGCCTCTCGTGAGTAACAACATTCTCGACTTGATTGGCACCATGGCCGGTGTCTACATGACGAACTCTCCGGTGTTCGGAGCCGAGCAAACCAACTTTGCCGGCGTCAGCGCTCGCGACGTCAATGTGCAGCGTGACGGAATCAGCATCAACAACCAGAGATGGCCCAATGGCCTCGATTCACCCACGCGCATGAACCCCGACCTTGTCGGCGAAATTCGGATGGTCCTTGCTCCTGTCGATGCGGAAATGGGACGCGGCAACGGGCAGGTCCAGATTCAAACACGCTCGGGCACCAATGCCTACCGTGGTTCCGCTGTCTGGAACGTGCAGAACTCCGCCCTGGATGCTAACACCTGGCTCAACAATTCGCGGGTTCCGCGCATAGAGCCGCCCTGGAGAAATCTTCACACCTACAACATCGCCTTTGGTGGTCCGATCAAGAAGAACAAAACGTTCTTCTACGCACTGTGGGATCAACAGATCGTCGCTACGAGGACAACGGTGACCCCCAACGTCCTCACGGATTGTGCCCGTCTCGGAATCTTCCGATACTATGACAGCGGTCTCGACCAGAACGGCAATCAGATAGCGTCGTGGAACAACGGCAACGCGCGGGCAATACCTAATCCTTCGGGTGGCACTCCTGTAACGCCAGTCGTCGACGTCAACGGCAACCCTGTAGCGCCTGCGACCAATCCGAACGGTACACCGTTCACGGGCACTCTCCGACACCTCAGCGTCTTTGGCACGCTGTTGAACACGCCGCAGCAGCCCGACTGTTCGGATGCGCAAATCGACACATCCACCCTCGTGCCGACGGGTGGGTCTCCGAGTTGGGATCCAAACCGCACGCAGCTGGATCGAAGTGGATTTATCGCGGCCTCGCTGGCGACGATGCCTCGAGCAAACTCGTTCGACAACCCCGGTAACCTGGCAACGAATATTCCGGATGGTTTGAATACCGCAACGCATCGATGGGTGCGGACGAACCGGGGAGCGGATAATTTGTTCGGAGTCGGTCAGGACAACAATCGAAGACAAATTAACGTCAAAATCGATCACAACTTCAGCGACCGTCACAAAGTCGGCGGATCGTACAGCTATGAAATCGACAAGTCTGACGATGCGGCGTTGCCGCAGTGGCCCACGGCATATTTCGGCAAGGACATCCGGCATCCTCAGGTGCTGTCGGTCAATTTCACCTCGACATTGTCCAGTACCCTCGTGAACGAAGCACGGTTTGGAATGTCTCGAACCGGCGCGAACACTGTGGGCGCACCGGAGCGCGACGACATTGGTGCAGAAATCCGGCAACAACTCCTCCAGGTGGGCGGCGAGCCGGTCCTGACGAACCTTACCAGCGGGGTTTTGAACTTCGGTTATGGCATCGTGGACGGGATTTTGTATGACAGCCGGGAGGTGAGTCCAAGGTGGATCTACGGCGACACCCTGAGTTGGACGCGAGGTACACACTCGTTCAAGTTCGGAGGGGAGTACCGTTTGTCGAGTACGAAATCCTCACTTGGCGGCAGTGTCCAGGGAGGGCCGAATCGTCCAAGGACGTTTGTGGGCAATGCCACGCTGGCCCAGGTTTCCGGTATTGGAAGGCCTGGACTGGCTGGGAACAATACCGCGGGCAATCAGCAGGTTGCGGAAAACATGCTCACGTTCTTATCGGGATCCCTGGGTAGTTTCTCCCAGGCTCGCTTCATCAATGAGCTGAATGCACAATGGAATAACTTTCCCGACGAACGCGTCAAGGTTCGCGATATCGCTCAGAATGAAATAGGTACTTTCTTCAAGGATGACTGGAAGGTATCCCGCGATCTGACGCTCAACCTCGGTGTGCGCTGGGACTACTATGGCGTCCCATGGGAAAGAAACGGACTGACCACTGCGTTGACCGGTGGAGGAAACGCTTTATTCGGAATCTCCGGCCGAAGCTTCGAAGACTGGATGAGACCAGGGGCGCGCGCGGACCTGATGGAAATCATCTATGTGGGTCCGAACTCGCCGAACGAGAGTCAGAAAATCCATAAGCGCGATACGAACAACTTCGGACCCGCGGTCGGTTTTGCGTGGCAGGTCCCCTGGGGCGGTGCAGGCAAAACGACCGTGCGTGGTGGGTATCAGGTCCAATTTCTCGGAGGCGGACGGGGATTCGTGCTCGACACCGCCATCGGCAACCCGCCCGGCAGCAGCAACACTGCGAATTACATCATCCCCGTGACGGATCCCTATTTCAGTCTCGAAAAACTCGTCAATACTCCGAGCCTGATACCGCTTCAACCAACCTTCCTGCCGTCGCCAACGTCGACAATAATTCCAGTGACGGATCGCACCGGACTGCTGAACGCATTCGATCCCAACTATGTTGCGCCATACGTCCAGAACCTGACTCTCTCGGTGACGCGCAACCTGACGTCAAGCGTCACTCTGGACGTTCGATACATCGGCACGTTGAGCCGCAAGCTCTATAGCAACCTCGATCTCAATGCCGTCAACTTTATGTACAACGGTCTGAAGGAGGCGTTCGACGCGGCAAGAAGCGGTGGCGAGTCCCAATTGCTCAACGATATGTTCCGTGGACTCAACATTGCGGGAACCGCGGTGCAATGTATCAGCCCCACTCCTACAAACCCGAATGCCACGACCCCCTGCGCCGCTGTGGGGACCGTCAAT
>DASTBJ010000317.1:0-3238 GCA_035712125.1 Terriglobia bacterium | reverse complement strand
AGGGCAAGCATCATCACGAAACGATGCATTTTGACGACGGGCCCGGGTGAACTCATGGCGGGGATACTACCATGCGGGTGAACCGTCACGGTACGGGACGACGGTGGGGGGTGGAAATTGGGATCACCCATCCCCTCTTATTTCTGAGCAGCGGCTTCGGCTGCCGCCCGTTCCTGCGCTCGAGCCGCGCTCAGCTGATTCATCATGCCGTTATTGCCTTCATGGCAAGCGTATTCGAAATTCTGATAACCCGGTTCCTGCCGGATCGGAAACGCAACCTTGAACGGCGCCGTGTAGGTCCGGGGGTCTTCGACGCGCATCTCATATGCGATCGTGTCCTTATCGATACGTGTGAGGCGTTCGGTAATTTTGGCGGCCTCACTCAGCGGTGCCCCTCCACCGTTGGCGCCGACGCCGGTTTTGTTCCCCAGAAGGTTTGTTGTCTCAATCACCAGGGTATTTCCCTCAAAACGCCCGCGCGAGTCTCCCATGTAACTCCGAATATTCGAACTCGGATGGGGACTGCCATTCAACGGAATGATCCGGGCTTCGTGGACCATCTCCTGGAGAATGGCGACATAACCCGGCCCCTGGACGATCTCCGTCCCGTTGCCGTAGATGACAGGAAGAACAGAACCGGCAATGCCGCGAGAAATACAACGGATGTAGTGCGTGAAGTTTTCCCACGACGCGACAGTACGCTGTCCGGGGTCGAAGAAACGTGTCGCGGTGGCTTCAGCCTGTCGTGCCTGACCCTCGGGTGTCAGCGCCGGCATTCTGCCGTCTTCCGGCTCAACGATGAGCGACGTCTGTCGCGGCGCTCGCCGTGCACGTTCGCCCCAGTGCGACGGCGGTCCGGTGCCGACATTCGCATTTGGGTTAGCGAACTCCTGCGCATCGTTTTTCGCTGTGTTTTGGATGCGGGTGTTGGCTGCGGAAACCTCTTCGTCCGTTAGATACAGACGCGTCCCCATGGCCTCCTGCCGTTGCAGTCCGACGTTGATGTAGTCGTCGCTGGTGTAAATTCCCTGTAGATCCGGATCACCCCACGGGGTCCTTGGCGGTGTCCACGTCGCCGCCGTGTTGTTGCCCGCAGGCCGGGGTGTCTGCGCTGCGAGCGGAGCCGCCAACGCGGCCAGCATCATCGCGACCAGCACGATGGACAAGAGATTCCGATGATTCATCTGAGATCTCCTTACTGATGGATTCCGCAAATTTTCGCTCAATTATCGTTTCAGCAGTGCCTTCCAGGCAAATTCGCGTGGAAGAGCATACGCCGCTCAGTCAGGCCCGACCAGGGCCGTGCGATTTAAGATTTTGAATTCTCGGATTTAAGAAGCAGGACTCGTCCGATTTCAGATTCTTCAGGCGCAACCAGGTTTCCATTGCCAGCCGGCGGTAGACAACTCCCAATCCCACAGTTCATAATGAGGGTTCTTCCAACATTGTGAACCAGCAGACGATTTCCTTACTGAAGAACATCGAAACCGAGCACGGCCCGAGCGCGTTCGCCTGCAGCTTCGGACTCGAAGACATGGTGCTTCTCGACATGATTTCGAAGCACGCGAGACGCATTGAGGTGTTCACGCTCGACACAGGCCGCCTTCCCAACGAGACACTGGATCTGCTCGATCGGGTTCGCGACACCTACAGTGTGCCGATTCGGGTGTACTTCCCGGATGCAAAGCTCGTCGAGGAGTGGGTGGAGCAGAACGGTCCCAATGGTTTCTATCGAAGCATCTCGCAGAGGAAGCAGTGCTGTCACATCCGGAAAGTGTTGCCGCTGGCCCGAGCCCTGTCCGGCAAGAAGTCCTGGGTGACGGGTTTGCGCCGGGAGCAGTCGCTGGCACGCCAGAATCTGAAACTGGAGGAATGGGACGAAGGCAACGGCATTAAGAAGTTCAATCCCCTGCTGGAATGGAGTTTGGAAGACACGTGGGCGTACGTCCGTCAGAACAACGTTCCCTACAATGCTCTGCACGACCGCGGCTACCCCAGCATCGGCTGCGCTCCTTGTACGCGTGCCGTCGAACAGGGACAGGACATCCGCGCCGGCCGGTGGTGGTGGGAAGAAACCACCGCCAAGGAATGCGGACTGCACGCCCCCAAGCAATGATCATTGAGAACCAGCAGCAGGTCACCGAAGCCGTTCTCAGCGAATTGCAGCGCGTCGAGGATCCTCGTTTCAAAGAAATCGTTTCCGCAGCTATTCGTCACCTCCACGACTTCGCCCGCGAAGTGAAACTCACCGAAGATGAGTTCCGCCAGGCCTGTACGTTCATCGCGGCACTCGGAAAGAAAACCAACGAAACGCATAACGAAGTCGTCCTGCTCGCTGGTTCTTTGGGATTTTCGACGCTCGTCTGTCTGCTCAACAACGGCGATAAAGGTCAGACCGAAACCACAGCAAATCTGCTCGGGCCATTCTGGCGGATGCAATCCCCGCCGACCAGGAATGGAGACTCCATCGTCCGATCGCCGACTCCAGGTCCGGCGTTGTTTGTGAATGCCTGGGTCAAAGACACGTCCGGCAAGCCCGTCGTCGACGCTGAGGTCGATGTGTGGCAATCCTCACCCGAAGGCTTTTACGAAAATCAGGATCCGTCGCAGGCCGACATGAACCTGCGCGGCAAGTTCAGAACAGATCAGGATGGCCACATCGCTTTTCGGACCGTGAAACCGGCAGGCTACCCCATCCCCGTCGACGGTCCCGTCGGCGATTTCATTCGGATTCAGGGGCGACACAACCTGAGGCCTGCCCACCTGCACTTTCTGATCTACAAAGACGGGTACAAGACCCATATCTCTCAGGTCTACGTGAACGACGACCCGAATCTCGAAACGGACGTGCAATTCGGGGTGACCCGCGCCCTCGTCGGGAACTATATCCGGCATGAAAATGAATCTGCTCCGGCGGATGACGTGAACGGCCCGTGGTACTCGCTGGATTTCACGTTCACCGTTGAGGAGGGTGTCGCGAAACTACCGCGGCCACCCATCACCGCAAAGGCCGAAGGAGAACGAGTCCGGATGGAGATACTCAAGAGGAAATCTTGAATTGGACGAATCCAATTTCAAAATTCCCCGCTCTCTCCTTCATGTATATTGACCCCACGATGTCCACCCAAACCCTTGACGACATTCTGCGGGCTTCCGGCAACCCTGTCACCTTGCTGCGAAACTCGCAGATCGGGCCGTACGCGTTTCCGGTAGTACGGTCGGAGTTCACGAACTGGAG
>DASTBJ010000316.1:0-17176 GCA_035712125.1 Terriglobia bacterium | reverse complement strand
CGGCAACACGGATCGTAAACGACAGGACCTGGTTGCCCTCATTCTTGACGGGCACATCGATGGAAACCTCTCCAACCTGTCCGTCTGGCGGCAGCGTGACTTGTTCGGTCTTCAGGAATACGGAATTCTCACGGACATCGATTTCCGCCTTGCGCCCGGACAACCCGGCGCTTTTGAACTGGACATCGACGACCGCGGTCGAATCCTTGAGCATTTCCCGAGGAGCGTCTACCTGGATGACCTCCGCATCGCGGGTGATCTCCTCGGATCCCACGCCGACGGTATAGATCGGCACCTTGCGCTTTTGCAGCCGCGCCTGCGCCTCATTAAATTGTTGCGACGCGTTGTCGACGCCATCGCTCAACACGATGACGCCCGTCAGCGGCAGAGTCGCCATTTCCTGCTGGAGCATATCGATGGGCGCTTCCAGGGCCGTTCGGGTCCCGTTGAATCGAAGCTCGGTCGTCGTCTCGATGCGTCGCGCCTCCTGGTTGAACTCGAACAGGCGAACCTTGAACCTTTTCGAGAGCTCCTGAAAGAAGTTGGTCTCCTCGATCTTCTCCAGCATGAGCTGTTGGCGCGAGGTCTCCCCATCATCCTTAATGTTCATGCTCTGCGACGTATCGATCACGACGGCCATATAGCTGTCCTGCGGCAGAACCTGGGAAACATTCAGAACCGGCTGAAGGATCATGAACAGCAGGATCACGAAGACGAGTGAACGCAGCACGATCATCCCGATCGACAGCTTTTCCTTGGCAACCCGCTGGTAGAAATAAACGGCGACAGCGATGCCAACCAGGGCCAGGGGGATAAACACCCATCGGGATCCCAGCAACTGGAACGAGAGGCGGCCCTTCTCGTAAACGATCGGGCGGTATTTGAAAAAGAACTCAAATAAACTCATAGGCACCTAGTGCGACATCGCATAAATAATGAAATTGATTCCCATCCGATAAGCCTGGCCGGAAAACATCGCGGGATAACAGGGTTGATCCATCCATTCCCAGGCATCTCCCAGATCCGAGTTGTACGTGATCAGGGTCATCAGTCGGCCATCGTCGTCGGAAATTCCAAAGATCATGGGTTCGGTCTCGTCGGACGACTCCCAGGTCCGCCCTCCGTTGCAACCGTTGCTGACGTTGGGAATCTGCATGACCTGATCGATGTCGAAGAAGGTGTGAAACACGTCGTGCCGGAGGTCCAGTTTTACGGGATTACGGTCCGGGAAGATCTTGGCAAGCTCTTCTTCAACAATCGCCCTCTGGCGAAGGCCCCAAAAATCGTCGACATGAAGAAACCCGCCTCTCAGGAGGTATTCGCGAAGACTTTTCGCTTCTTCGCCAGTGAGATACATCCGGCTGGGCTCGACGATATATAGATAAGGATATCGGTGAAGCTCGGGGTCTAAGGCGGATATTACGTGCGGCCCCTCATCGAATACCCGAACGCCTGTCAGGCGTTCCACGCCCCACATGAATTTGCAGTCCGACGCCGGGAAATCTGTCGCCCAGCCGCCGCCATAACGCGTGCCGCCTTCGCCGGCAGCGAGATCTGCACAGCGGATGTTGACGTTCGGGGTTCGAGCTGGACCATTCCCATTTCCGTAAATGAGACGGGTGAAGAAAAACTCCGGGGTGGAATCCGACCCGGTATCGGCAATCCCGGGTACGACAAAAAGCACGGCGGCCAGAACCGACCCGAATGTCAGTAACGACTTCTTCATAGGTGTTGGATTTTCAGCAATGCGCCTTCATCATACCTGAGAAAAAAGTCAGGCGGGAACGAAATCTCCAAGTTCGACACCATGATTTCGCATCGCATTGACAAGCCCCGAAACCGTTTCAAACTGATGTGCGTGAATGCCCAGTCTCGCCGCAGATTCAACATTCTCCGGACGGTCGTCCGCAAAGAACAACGCCTCGGGCGGCCGCGCCGCCGCTGCGATCGCCGCGTCGTAAATCTGACGATCCGGCTTCATCGAGCCGACCTCATGGGAAAAGATCTTGTGGTCAAAGTAATCCAACACCCGATACTTCCTGGCGATGAACTCCGCGTGGGATTCGTTGGTGTTGGATACCAGTATTAAAGGATACCGGGTCTTTAGCCGGGCGAGGAGCGACTCCGGGACGATCAACTCTGGAAGGAATACCGCGCTCCACGCCTCATGAAACTCCTCAATACTCATATCGAGCTTGCCATGGTTTCGAAGGTACCGATGGTATTCCGCACTTGAAATGTGTCCATGTTCATATTTTCGGACCCAATTCTGTTCCTGCAGAATGGCTTTAAACTCCTCCGCCGGAAGCGGGGTCCGTGCAAGAAAACGATTCATACCGAGCTCAAAATTGAAGTCGATGAGTACTTTCCCAAGATCAAAAAGCAATGCTTCAATCATCATGGCCCGATCTTAACAATAACCGGCTTGCCTGAACGTTCGAAAATCCCCATACTCAAAAGGCAATGAAAACAACGAATCACGAGTTTGCCAGCCGCCGCGAACGATGGCAGTCGGCGCCCGAAGTCACCTACCGCGAAGGCGAATACATCGATAGACTTTCCAAGAACAAAACCCCGGTCGTCGTTAAACTCATCGATGGCGAAGAAGTCCGGGGCTGGATTGAGTACTACGACAAAGACATCATCCGGATCACCCGAGCGACGGAACCGAACCTGTTCATCTTTAAGAACCGCGTGAAGTACCTGTTCGAAGATCCGGACGCCCGCAGACCGAGAAGCTGACGGCTCATCCTAGTACTCCCGCCACGTTATCGGGATAAACGGAAACCGGCGATTCGCAAGTTCCTGCTCCTGCGCACTCCAGGCGATTGTTGTGGTGACCGCGGAGAGATCCAGCGTGACGGGGCCGCGCCGCGGCAACAGCGTTCCAAGAGGGTTTGTTTCGCTGCGGTCGTCCTCGCGGGTACGGCTGAGAAAAACGGCACCCGAGATGCTCACTACCGATGAGGCGGACGCTCGCAGCACCCCCTGTCCGACCACCACGATCAACCCGTTCCAGAACACCGTCCCCTGAAGTTCCAGTTCACCGCGAACGACAAGCAGGCCGTGGCCGCCGGCGTCACCGATTGCCGCATTCCCATCAACAACGACAACCCGGTAGTCCGAGGCCGATCCGATCGTGCCCAGGCGAACCACGGTGGCGGGAGGCGGGCTATGAACCTCGTCGGCGTGGCGTCGTATGCCTTCCACTAACCCTTCCAGTGGCGCTGGTTCATTCAGATCAGCGCCGGGCGGAGAGGGAACGTCTTCGTTGAGCGTGATCGCCTGCGAAAGAGCCGGAAAGCCGGACTTCTTCAGCCGAACCTCGATCGTCTTCCTGGCTGAGCCGATCTCTCCCGCACTCCTCAAGGTCAAAGGACTGGATCGGACGAGCGTCACGGCGTAGTTGCCTGCCGGCCGCCCGGAGGTATCCCGCAGCGTCCTTTCGATGAACGGCATGGGGGACGGCTCGACGGAATCCAACCGAATCATGTCTCGCCCGTCTTCGATTCCGGCCTCCGTCAGGTAAACCAACCGGCTTTCGGTGCGGAAATTGTTGCCGATCCACATCTCGACCGTCGCGGCGGTCAACATCGCACCGATAAGCATCGAAAGCACCGCGAGAATCATCAGCGCCAAAATCAACCCGATTCCGAATTCACCATCCCGCTTGACTACCATACAAGTGTTCGGGTATAAGACCCGGCATGCTCACCGAGAAACAACAAGCGATTCTGAATTTCATTAATGACTACATTGAAGAGCATCAGTACCCCCCTTCCGTGAGGGAAATCGGTAAACATTTCGGGATCTATCCGGCGACGGTGCAGGACCACATTTCCGCAATTGAGCGGAAAGGTTTTCTGCAAAAAAAGCGATTTCAGTCGCGCACCCTTTCTGTCTCCAGAGCTTCGCGGCCTGGAGGCATCCCGATCGTCGGTAGCGTTGCAGCTGGAGTTCCGATCCTCGCTCAGGAAAACATCGAGGACGTCGTGCACTTTCCGGAACGCTGGGCATCCACCGGGTCGTTCCTCCTGAAGGTCAAGGGGGACAGCATGGTTGGCGCCCACATCCTGGACGGCGACTACGTTCTGGTTCAGCCGCAGCAGTCCGCTCAGGATGGGGACATCGTGGTCGCCCTGCTCGGCGACGAGGCTACCGTGAAACGCTTCCACCGAACGACGAGGGGCATCACCCTCAAAGCTGAGAATCCGACGTTTAAAGACATTCAAGTCACGCCCGAAGACGCCGCAGCCCGAGGATTTCAAATCGTCGGAACAGTTGCCGGCGTCATGCGACTAATGAAGAGGTAGACAATGAAACTGGTTACAAGTTCGATCAACCATCCAACTGAAGGAAAACTGACCGTGTGGCGGACGGACGGTCCGCTCGATGACATGATCTTTGAACTTTCAGCCAACCTTACCGCCGGTGGCGAGCGCCTGATCGTCGTGGACGCGACCGGCTATTTCGATCCGTCGCGGGTCAGTCGCGCTGGAGGTTCCGTACCTCGCAGCGTCCATGTCTTACGCACAACGGCAGGAGCGGAACTTCATGCCGCGCTGTGGGCTACACTTCAATCCGTCCAACAGCGCACTCAGGCACGACGCGTGCTGCTGGTTGGTGTGCTCGACCACCTTTATGACCGGGGAATTCTGACTCGCGATGCCGCGAAAGCGCTGGGAAAAATCAAACTCGTGCTCGAGGCCCTCACGCGCTCCGGCCTCGAGGTGACGGTCGTTTGCAGGACCGAGGGAGTGGAACGGGATGCTCGAGCTTATCTGGTCTCTTCCCTGTGCGCGTCCGCGCAGGAAGTCCATCAATGGCCGCTAACTTCTCAGGAGTATGTAGACGGCGCCTCCGCCGCCATCGCATAACCTCGCCGAAGTGTACGCGACCACGTGACGTCCCAGACGGCGGGAACAGAGCCAGCGCTGAATCGCATCCTTCAAAACCGGCTGCTTCTTGTGCGAATGACGGCCCCGGCCATGAATCACACGGACGCAGGTGAGATTGGCCCGAACGGAACTCAGGATGAATTCGTCGAGCGCGAATCTGGCTTCCTGCTGGTTCAATCCATGCAGATCCAGCCACGCCTGGATGGAGAAGCGTCCCGATCGAAGGTCATCGAGATAGAGCCGTCCACGCGGCTGAACGGCCGCTTCAATATATTCCGGCGTCTGCTCCACCTCGACGTCGCCGTGCTTTAGAAAATTTTCCAGTGCTCTGAGCGCTTCCTCTTCGTCGTTCTGCGGCTGGATTTCCAATGGAGGGCGATGATGCAGGGGCACTGCGCTCCAGCCAAGCGCTCTCACATTCTGCATCGCGTATTCAAAAAGGTCTTGATCGGCCATTCCGTCAGGAAGTTTGGGAATCTCGAATTCCCGTTGTTCGCCGTTCGCGGCACCATTCGCGAACTTGATGCGTCCACTTCGAACCAGCTCTTCCAGGACTCCAAACGGATTGTTCATAACGTTCACTTGAACTTGTTCGTTATCGGCATCCGGCGATCGCGGCCAAAAGCCCGCGGGGTGATCTTAACGCCGGGAGCGGCCTGCCGCCGCTTGTACTCGTTCATGTCAACGAGCCGGACGATCCGTTGAATCAGTTTGGGATCGAACCCCATCTCGACCATATCGGTAAGGCTGCGATCCTCTTCGACGTACGCCCGGAGAATAGGATCCAGCAGGTCATAAGGAGGTAACGAATCGCTATCCAGCTGATTCGGTCTCAACTCCGCGGAAGGAGGTTTTTCGATGGTTGAACGTGGGATGCGTTCGCTTCCCCCGCGATTGCAATATTCCGCCAGCTTGTAAACGGTCGTCTTCATGACGTCCTTCAAGATCGCAAAACCGCCGGCCATGTCGCCATATAACGTGCAGTAGCCTGTGCTGATTTCGCTCTTGTTCCCCGTGCTGAGCACGAGCCATCCGAACTTGTTGGAGAGAGCCATCAGAAAATTACCCCGTACCCGTGCCTGAAGATTCTCCTCAGCAACGTTGGGCTCTGTTCCTTTGAAGGCGGATTTCAATGAGTTCCTGTACGCGTCGAAAACGTCCCCGATTGGAATCGTTAACAATTCGATTTTCAGATTGTCTCCGAGCTGTTTCGAATCAACCACGCTGCCGGCGGAGGAAAATTCTGAAGGCATGAGAACGCCGACAACATTTTCCGTTCCAAGGGCATCTACCGCGATACAAGCGGTCAGCGCCGAGTCGATACCGCCGCTGAGCCCGAGCACCACTTTCTCAAAACCGTTCTTCCGGACGTAATCCCGCGTGCCCAAAACCAGAGCCTGATAAATTTCGGCGACATCTTCCAGAGGCCGAATATCGTGGGACCCCACAGGAGCGCGGTTTCGCACCTGGCGTGCCAGCGGAAATTCCGCAGCCGGGGCGGATTCCTGTACGTTGTGCTGCCGGCGACGCGGATCACGCAGGCGCTGGCGGAATACCGACTCGACATCGAGATCGACGACAATTAGATCTTCTTCGAACTGTCGACCACGAGCGACAAGTTCTCCGCTCTCATTCAAGACAAGGCTGCCGCCATCGAATACAAGCTCGTCCTGTCCGCCGACGAGATTCGTGTAGGCGACGATTGCAGTGTTGTCGCTTGCGCGAGTCTGCAGCATCCGTTCGCGCCAGTGCCGCTTGCCGGCGTGATAAGGCGACGAGGAAATATTGATCAGAACCTCGGCACCGCCGGAAGACGCCTGGTGCAGGAATGGCCCGTCCGGATACCAGATGTCTTCGCAGATGCTGATGCCAACCGTTGCATCACCGATTCGAAACACGGGACACGCGCGGCCTGCCTGGAAGTATCGAAATTCATCGAAGACGCCGTAGTTCGGAAGAAACATCTTGTGGTAAACCGCAGCGACCTTTCCTCCCTGAATGACGGCTGCAGCGTTGAAGATGTCATCGCGTCGGTCAACGAACCCGACGACAGCAGTGATATTCGAGACGCCATTTGCCAGGTGCTGTAATGCTGCGAGATTGGCTTCGACAAATTGCGGCTTGAGGAGAAGATCCTCCGGAGGGTATCCGGTCAGCGCAAGCTCTGGAAACGAAACAACGTCGGCCTGCAGCTCCACGGCGCGGCCGATCCATTTCGAAATTTTTTCTGCGTTGCCGGAAATATCGCCGACAACGACGTTGATCTGCGCCATCGCTAGCCGCAACGGCTTCTTCATGAAAAGTATCGTAACAGAAGGTGAAAGCTGTGAGCCAGAAGGGGCTTAGCTTTCAGCTGATTCGAAATCGATAGTTTGGCTGAAAGCCACGTCCAGTAAGGGTTTTAACAGATTGTTACGGACTATTTACAAAACCATTTTGCTGTGTTCCAATGCACACTCCCATGGCGCGACTCCCTAAAGGCATACTTGTGACGTCGAAGCCCGTTTGCACTTTTCCAAACGGCGATTACTTCTACGTAGAGCTGTCCCGGACCAACGGGCACTATGACTGTTTCGTAAAGATGGCGCGATCCGGTGATCCTTCGAAGTCTCTCGTCGTTGCGAGAGCACAGGGGAAAACCATTCGCGAAGCAGAGATCAAAATTTACGAACGTGCTATCAATCGGTTTCCCCGATTTCCTCGTCCGCCATACCTGCATCGAGGCTCGGGCGCGTCTCGCACGCTCGTGAACGCAGCTCGTCCCGGAGCGTAAAGGCCGGAAAAGCGGGAATTCTGTCGCTTATCGCACTCTCACTCTTGGATCGAGAAGCGCATAACACATATCGACGACGAGATTCGCTACGACGACCAGCATTGAGGAGAGAATCGTTATCCCAATGATGACAGGTAAGTCCTGCGTCGTTATGGCCAGGACTGCCTCACGCCCAAGGCCGGGAAGTCCGAACACGACTTCGGTCACGATCGCTCCGCCCAGCAGGCCTCCGAGATCGATGCCGAATTGAGTCATGACCGGCGCAGCTGAACTGCGGAGTGCATGTTTGTAAACAATTCGGCCCTCGGTGAGCCCCTTCGCTCGAGCCGTGCGGATGTAGTCTTCACCAAGCACATCCAGCATTGCGCCGCGGGTCAGACGCGAGTATGTCGCCGCAGTGATTAGCGCAATCGAAAGCCAGGGCAGAATCAGGTGTCGAGCCCACTGCGCTGCGCTCTCCGTTAACGGCACGTAGGCTCCGGGTGGGAAGAACGAATATCCGGCCATGTACAGACGAAAGAACAGAAACAGAAGCAGCAGTTCGCCCAGCAGGAACGGCGGCATGGAGTAAAAGAACAGCGCGACTCCGGTGAGAGCGCGATCAAACAGAGATCGAGGACGTGTGGCGGCAATCACACCAGTGCCGACACCAATGATCAGCCACAATGTAGCAGCTCCCAGGGCGAGAGACGCCGTAACGGGGAAACCGCGGCGGATCACATTCACCACCGGCTCGGACGTCAGAAAGGATTCACCCAGATCTCCACGAACGAGACGGCCAAGAAACCGAACGTACTGGACAGGCACGGGCTGATCGAGGCCGAGTCGTTTGCGGACTACTTCCAGCGTTTGGTCGCTCGCCTGTCTTCCGGCGATGAGACGCGCCACATCACGCGGTGCAACAAAAAACATCGCGAAAACCAGCGTCGCGACGAACCAGACGATCGCCATTCCCCAGAGAACGCGGCGAAGAAGAAATCGAATCATGACTTCTTTTCCTCGCCGTTCGCGATCACGATTGTCTGGTCATGTCGTGGGTCAAAGGCGTCGCGCACGCTGTCACCGAGGATATTGAAAGCAAGAGTGGTGCCCACCAACGCGGCCCCCGGGAAAGCCACGAACCACCACGCTACCTTATAAAACGCGATCGAGTCGGCCAGCATGTTTCCCCAGGATGGTGTCGGGGGCACAACTCCGAGTCCGAGAAACGACATCGTCGCTTCGAACGCGATGGAGGAAGGGATCAGCAGTGTGGCATATACAATCAAAGTCGCCGCCACATTCGGCAGAATCTCCACAAACATGATCCGAAGGCTACCTGCACCCAGGGATCGAGCCGCCCGAATGTACTCCTGCTCACGAATCGATAATGCCTGTGCACGCACGACGCGGCCAACAGAGGCCCAGCTGAAGAATGCAATCACTACAATGCTGACGACCAGGCTGGGACCTACAATGGCGACAAGCGCGAGAGCGAAAACGAGAAAAGGAAGAGACAGCACTACATCCATCAACCTCGACAGGATCGTATCGATCGCACCCCCGAACCACGCGGCGACGATTCCGACCATCGCACCAAACGCAACTGCCAATCCGCTGGCGAGAACACCGACAACCAAAGAGACACGGGCGCCGTACGCAACGCGGACCAGAATGTCCCGACCGAGCCCGTCAGTTCCCAGGATGAAAGCTCTTCCGGGACCGACCGGAATACCAGAAGGTGACAGCCCGGTGTCGCGATATTGCGCCTGCGGCGGATGATCCACGACCCGAGCGATCAGTGGCGCGAAGACAGCAACAGCAACGATGATTCCAATAGCTGCGACGGCGGCAATCGCCCAGCGATCCCGAGACAGCCGTTCAAATGCCAGTTGCCACGGGCCACGCGCTCGAATGGGGACGCTCATGATGCGCCCTTGTCTCGAACCAGGGCCTCTCCGTCGGCTACCGGAAAATGGCAGGCGGCGAGGTGCTCCCGGGTATCCGCCAGTCGCGAGATCAGCGCAGGTTCGTCCGAAGCACAAATGGAATCGACACGTGGGCAACGCGGATGAAAGCGGCAGCCGGGAGGCGGCTCGATCGGCGAGGGCGGATCTCCCGCCAGGATGATCTGTTCACGCCTGGAGTCCAGGTCGGGGTCAGGTATCGGGATCGCCGACAGCAGGGCCCGCGTATAAGGATGCCGCGCGTGCTCAAACAGGTCGGCCGAGGGTGCAATCTCGACCATCTTGCCGAGGTACATCACAGCAATCCGGTCGCTTACATGCCGCACGACGGAAAGATCATGCGAGATAAAGATCATCGTCAGACGAAGTTCCTTCTGTAGTTCACGCAGGAGATTCAGTATCTGCGCTCGGACCGAAACGTCCAGAGCCGATACCGGTTCGTCGCACACGAGAAGATCAGGGCGCAAGGCAATCGCTCGCGCAATTCCGATGCGCTGTCGTTGTCCTCCGGAAAACTGTGCGGGAAAGCGGTTGTAATGTTCGGGGTTCAATCCGACCAGCGCCATGAGGTCCTGAACGCGACGTTTGAGTTCCGTCCCTGAGGCCAGTCCGTGGATCTCAAACGGGTCGGCAATGATCGAGCCCACGCGACGCCTCGGATTCAATGAGCCGTACGGATCCTGAAACACCATTTGCATGCGCCGTCGATACACGCGAAGTGCAGAGTCGGTCAGGGAAGAAATGTCCTGCCCTCCGAACAGAACTCTGCCCGAGGTCAGGCTTTCAAGTCGGATGGTACAGCGCGCAAGGGTCGACTTGCCGCACCCTGTCTCACCGACAAGTCCCAGCGTCTCTGCGCGCCGAACATCCAGACTGACGTCGTCGACGGCGTAGACGCGTTGCCGACCGCCAAAGAGGTCGCGCGCACTTACCGGAAAGTGTTTTACGAGGTGCTCGACCTGCAGCAGGGTTTCCGGCACGGTCACTCCTGAGCTTTGCTGGCTGGATCCAGAAGCCAACAGGCCGAGCGATGAGCTTCTGGTCCCGTTACAGGCAGGAACGGTGGCGCCGAGATCGTGCAGCGGTCCATCACCTGGGGGCAACGCGGGTGGAACGGACAACCTGACGGGGGCTCGATCAGGCTCGGAGGCTGACCGGCTATGGCAGTCAGCGGTTCATCCGGCGCATTCATCCTTGGAAGCGAACGCAGAAGCCCGTTTGTATACGGGTGACTCGGTTGTTGGAACAAACCATAGCGAGAAGCCTGCTCCATGATCTGCCCGGCGTACATCACCACGACCTCGTTGGCCATACCCGCGATGACTCCAAGGTCGTGAGTGATCATGATCATCGCCATGCCGAATTCATTCTGCAGCCGCTGCATCAACCGCACGATTTGCGCTTGCACAGTGACATCGAGGGCCGTCGTGGGTTCATCTGCAATCAAGAGGCGGGGCTGAAGCGCGAGCGCCATCGCGATCATTGCGCGCTGAAGCATGCCTCCGGAAAACTGGTGCGGGTAATCGTCCACTCTCTTCTCAGGTCGCGGGATGCCGACGAGTCCGAGAAGCTCAATCGCCCTCTTCCGGGCGGCAGCCCTGCTCGCTGTTTCATGCGCGCGAATCATTTCCTCGATCTGCCATCCGATTTTGTAAAAGGGGTGCAGGCTTGAAAGCGGATTCTGAAAAATCATTGCGATGCCCGGGCCGCGAATAGCGCGCAATTCGGCGGCGGACATAGTCAACAGGTCGCGACCTTCAAAGATGGCCTCTCCGGAAATCCGGGCGCCGCGCGTGAGTCCAGCGACGGTTTGTGTGGCGACGCTCTTTCCGGAGCCCGATTCCCCGACGATTCCCAGCGTTTCCCCGCGCTCGACGTTAAAGGAGATGCCGCGAACAGCCTCGACGATTCCGTCAGGCGTCTGGAAGGAAACAGTCAGATTGCGAACCTCAAGAAGGGACTCCGTCACGAACCTTCCTTCCGAACCGATTCGTCCTTCAGAAAGACCGCGGTCATATCGCAGTTCAGGCTCCACAGGTTCAGCAGGCAGTTTCCGATGCGAGAAGAGTGATAACGAACCTGCTTGGTTTCGTACAGAGGTACGATCGCCATATCCTTCATCACCTGCCGCGCTGCCTCGGCCCAAACTTTGCGTGCTTCATCAAACCGCGGCAACGACAGAGCGCGATCGATGAGCGCGTTTACTTCGCGACTGTTGTAGCCGCCGTAGTCCATCGAGGCCTGGCCGAACGCTCGACCGTCGAAGAGCGGTTGAATCACAGAGCGGCTGTTATTTGCACCGTTCCAGTCCGGATACCAGCCGGCGAACGCGAGATCCCATTCGCCGCGGCGCGCATTTTCCGCTTTCGCAAGAAGCCGGCCGTAGTAATCACCGGACGTGTAAGACGTCAGCTCCAGGTCGATCCCAGCGCGTCGAAAGCTCTCCTGCAAGGTTTGCGCAATCAGCGCGTATGTCCCCGACTGCGGATAAGCAAGTTTGAGCGACAGCCGGCCGACGTAACCCGCACGAGTGAGAAGGCTCCTCGCCTTCTGGGGATCGCCCTTGTCCATCGGCGTGACGTACATATCGGCGCCTCCCTCGTATCCGGTGACTCCACCGGATACTGCCTGGCGCGCAGCGCGTGATACGCGTGGCCCACCCTGAATTTGAATGACTGCAGCCTTGTCGACCGCGTATTGCAGCGCCTCACGCACATCGGGATTCTTCAAGGCACCCCCATTATTTGAGCCCACCATATTGATGGCCAGGTACCACATGCCCGTATAAACCTCGCCAGGCGGTGATAGCAACAGGTTCGGGTCGCCAATTTCCAGCAACGACGCTGTTTCGGATGTGGGTGGAGCAAGGTCGAAACTGAGATCCGCTGTCCCGGCCGCGAGTTGAAGTTGGGCCAGCCGTTGATCAATACCCATGCTGATCTGGATTCGATCGACGTTCGCCGGTCGAATGGGATCCGATTGCGCATTCCATGCTGGATTGCGTTCGAGGACGATCTCGCGATTCGCGGTGTACTTCACGATCTGGTAGGGACCATTGGAAATGGTGTTTTGACGAAACTGCGGGCTATCCGGAACGTAGTTCAGATACTCGACGGGCACCGGAGAGGCAAACGGCATCCCCAGGATATTGAGGAAATCGGACGCAGGCTGAACGAGTCGAAAGACCACCGTAAAGTCGTTCGATGCCTGAACGCCTTCGATGTTTCGGCTTTCAATGAACTCCCGGATGTTCTCAACTGTCCCAGGAACTTTCGCGAATGCATCGCAGTACTCGCTCATGCCCACGATGGTGCTCGTGTAATAACCCGGAGCTCCCGCAGGCACTACGGGATTGCACAGCAGCTTCATCCCACGAACAACGTCGTGTGCATTCACTTCGCGTGGCGGGTTTGTGTTCCAGTTCACTCCGCGTCGAATGTGAAATGTATACACGCGGCCGTCGCCACTGATTCCTCCGTTCTCGGCAGTCGGCAGGGTTTGCGCAAGGTCTGGCGCAACTTTTGATGCGGTTTCGAAATCCTCCGATAACGGATACGTCACCAGCTGGCGGGTAAAAATCCACATCAACCCAAGCGAAGATGTGCTGTATGCACCCGACGAAGAAAGATGGTCCACATCGCTGAAGCCGATAACCTTGAGAGTGCCGCCCCTGGCAGGCGTGCCATCCACGATGTCAGGTTTCCGCTGCAACGTGTTGCAGGCCGCAAGAGCCACCAGCACAGCTCCAATGCAACACCACCGAGCCAGCAAAACGACCACCTCCCCAGAGTAATGGTGAAAACGGCTCGAATGGTACCTTCAAACACGACGAGCTCAAGAAACAATTCCTTGATTAGAGAACCGTCACCCGCTTAATGGTGTCCTTACCGGTATGGCAAAGTCATTGCTCACAATGTTTCTGGCCCTTTCGATGGGAAGCCTGCTTCATGCGCAATCGGAGTTCGTGCCTCAGGTGCTGCTCAAACCCAGGTTTAGCGGGCCCTATTCAATTCCGCCCAATGTGGACGCGCGAACGGGTTACGACACACTCGGCGCTCGCGCGGGAATCAACATCGTCTACCATCCTGGCTTCAAGCCAGACGTCGCCGTACCGCTTCGAATCGAGGGCCCGACATTCTTCGAAACGATGGATCGGTTCTCCACACAAACGGGAAACTTCTGGTTTGCCTGGGACAATAAGACCGTCATTGTGGCTCCTGACAACCAGGCGGCCCGACGCGACGTGGAACCATGGATCTTCAAACTCGTCTATATGGACCCGACCATCAGAAACGAGGATTTTTTGAAAATCGCAAACACGGTCCGGACAAACCTGCAACTGCGAGGTTTATATTTCTCAACAACAGCAAAGGCAATCACCCTGCATGGCAACGCGGGAACTATCGAAGCCGCGGAACGGTCGCTTTCCGAACTGAGTTTTCACGCACTACCGTTAAACGCATCCACGCCCATGCGTTTTCCCGAAGTCCGGACGAGTTTCATGTCGATCGTGGAGAATGGCACAGTCCGGCGGGTTGTCCCTGCCACGCAATCCCACATCGAGAAGATGCTTTCCGGCTCCGTGTCAGTGGATTTGAACCAGCCGCCCGCAGCGATCTATGAGGATCTGGTGTTGAGAGCCGGCATGAATGTGATCATCGACCGTGCCGTTCGTGAAAAGCCGGCATCTCGATTTCATGTGGAAGGCCTGGATCTGCTCAACGCTCTCGATCTACTCGCCCTCCAGTCGTCAACCTTCTGGCAACCGATCAATGACTCGACGATTCATGTGATGGACGACACGCAACAGAATCGGCGCAACAACGAGCAAATGCAGGTCAAAGTCATTTACCTTCCCGAGACAGTGACAACGGTAACACTCAACGAAACGATGAACCTCATGCGAACGGCATTCTCGCTGCGAGGCATCTATCAAAAGGATGAACAAAAGGCCATTATCATTAAAGACACACCGCTTCGAATTTTTCTGGCTGAGAAGACAATCGCCGACGTGACCCGAAGGTTTGGAAAACCGCGGTCAATCACTCTTTCATCGGGAAACAGCAGTCTTTATGCCGAAAACGGCTGGCTTCTCAACAACGCCGCCAATGCGCGCGCCAAATTGGACGTGAAGCTGCGAAGCCGGACAACGATCCGTCTTAATGAAACTCCTCAGGCCGCCTTCGCAGCCCTGGTCGATCTCGCGGGGTTGAAACTTGCCGAGAACTCCTCGATCCGACAGGAAGCGGAGATTCCGTTCAACCTTTATAACGTCGACATCCTCGACGCCATGGATTTGTTTGCATGGCAAACACGCCACTATCTGCAGGTCGTCGATCAGCACACGATCCGCGTCATTCCTGACACCCAGCAGATACGGCGAGATCTGGAACCCAAGATCGAGAAGACCATTCCTCCGTCCGATGTTGATGGCGCGCCCGGATTGCTGAATGTTCTGCGCACGGTTTTCTCTCTGCGCGAAGTGCAACTGAACGACAAGAACGCCTTCGTCATTCGTGATACCGCCGACAACGTCGCCATGGCTGAAAAGCTGATCGAACTGCTTGGAACTGCCAGCGCAACCAGTGCAACAGGCGCGAACCGGTAAGATTCTTGCCTGCGGGAATTCGCGGCCGTATCCTTTCGATCCAGACAAAAGGACAACGGATCGATGAAACGTCTTACCGTTCTGTGCACTCTTCTATCGGTTCTTCTTCTGGATGCCGTGTGGCTTTCTTACAGCCAGAACGCGAAACCAGCTTTGCCACTGCGAATCGCAAACGTGAAGGCCGAGCTGTACATGATTTCCGGCGACGGCGGAAATGTCGCAGCCTACGTCACGTCGGACGGCGTGATTCTCGTGGACGACATGTTCGATCGAAATCATGCCGACATCCTGGCGCAGGTGAAGTCGGTAACAGACAAGCCCGTTCGTTACGTGCTGAACACGCACCAGCATGACGACCATGCCGGCGGCGATCTGAAGATGCTGCCGATTGCCGAGGTTGTGGCGCACCGCAACGCGCGAGCAAACCTCACCAACATCAAACAGCCGTATTACGAAGATACCCCCGGCACACCGATCGGCCTGCCCCGGGTTACCTTTACCGACGAATTCGGCGTGCATCTTGGCGGTAAAGAGGTTCGCGCAAAGTACTTCGGGCGAGGTCACACTAATGGAGACGTGGTTGTTTACTTCCCTGAGCTGAAAGTCATTCATACCGGGGACCTGTTTCTGGCCCGCAACGCACCACGCGGGGCTGCTCCGCAGACGCGGCCGCCAGGGGTGAATATTTATGTCGACTACGCGCAGGGCGGCAGCTTCCTGGAATGGACAAAGACATTGGACGGGGTCCTGCAGCTGGATTTCGACACGGTGATACCTGGTCACGGTCCGACGTCAGCAAAAGAGGACGTCGCGAAATTCCGATCGGACCTCGAAACTATGCGGACGCGTCTGATCGGTATCGTGCGCAACAGCTCAAACAAGGATGAAATGGTCCGTGTGCTCGAAACCGATTACGGCTGGCGCGCAACAGGATGCCCTCTCACTCCGCCGACAGCCGGTTGCTTGCAGTTCCAGCAGTCTGATTCCATGTATGCGGAACTAAAGCGTTAACACTGCCGTTATGCCGGCAGTGTTGTAGCTTCGAGCAGCGATTTTCACAAAAATCACCGGAACGTTTGCACCTTCCGGGTTGACAGCCATTGACGTCAAATTGATAATGGACGCGCCGTATTAATAAATCCGGGCTGTAATAACTTCCGGATGTTGATGCCTCTGATCTCACGACGACCGTGGGTCACGCGGCGGCAATGACATAACGATTTTGGACATCGACGTCCAAAGCACCTCTTGATGGTGTTTTGGGCGTTTTTTATTTTCACGCAGTTTTGTAGGTGGGATGCATAGTGGCAACAAATTTGTCGTACGTGAAGACAGCAGGAAGACACCTCTCGACATTGCTTGAAATCGGCGGGGCTCTGAGCGCCGCACTCTCGGCTCGAGCCGCATTTCAGCGAGTGCTGGAAGTCCTGGAGAAACATCACGAAGTCGTACGCGGTACCGTCACCGTGCTCGATCGGGATACCGGCGAAATCCGTGTTGAAGCCTCCGTCGGTCTCGGGGATGCCGGACGTGGCGCGCACTATCGGCTGGGGGAAGGAATCACCGGCCGGGTTGTTGAAACAGGAAAGCCCATCGTCGTGCCACAGGTAAGCCGTGAACCAATGTTTCTCAACCGCATCGGGCGCCGGAAAGATCTCGACAAGCGGGATATCACTTTTGTTTGCGTCCCGTTCTTTGTCAATAACCGGCCAGTAGGCGCCCTGGGAGTCGATCTGACCTTCGATCCCAATCGGGACTACGAAGCCGATCTGAGTTGCCTGCGAATTGTCGCATCGATGATGGCCCAGGCTGTGAAAGCGGACCATCTCGTCGACGATGAACGACAGCGGCTCCTCGATGAAAACACGCACCTTCGCGGCGAATTGAAGGAGCGCTACGAGTTCACAAACATCATCGGCACGACCGGTCCGATGAAACAGGTCTACGAACA
>DASTBJ010000315.1:0-9758 GCA_035712125.1 Terriglobia bacterium | reverse complement strand
GCCATAAACGTTGCCGGTGACGTCGTCGAAACCATCGTCACCCGCGAACTGGAAGGCGCAAGTGGCGCTGTTGATCACCTCGTCTCATCGTCGGATCCTCTGTATGACGGCCTCGCCGCGGAAGGCTTTGACTACAACGTTGCGACGGCAACGACAGGTAATGTCGTGATCACAGAGACGTCGGGCTTCACCGCTGTCCGCGAGGGTGGACCCGTTTCGGTCGACAGCTACATGGTTCGACTGGCGGCAGCGCCGACAGCAACGGTTTACGTCACCGTGTCGGCCGCCCGGTCGCCACAGGAGGAAGAAGACGACCTCCTCGATAATCCATTCCCGCTCACTGACGGTCCGGGCGATACGATCTGGGTTAGCACGAGCCTTGATTTCGAACGCCATATTGTCGTCAACGGTCAGGCCGTGGACGTACCGCAGCGTTCGGTCGTATTAAAATTCACGGCCGCGAACTGGCAGGTCGACCAGACCGTCAATCTCTTCGCAGTAGACGACACGCGCTCGGAAGGTGATCGCTTCGTTGTTGTCCAGCATAGCGTCATTTCAGACGACGCGCGGTTCGATGCCACCGATGTCCGTAACGTCGAAGTCGAGGTTCGCGACAACGACACGCCGGGCGTTTATGTTACGGAAGTTCAGCCGGGCACTTCCATGGAAGATGGCCGAACGGTCGTCATCGAAGGCGATTCCACGACGCAACTCACGGACCAGGTTCTTGTCCAGCTTGCAACGCAGCCTGAAGACGATGTTGTCGTCAGACTCTTCCTCAATGAGTCCAGCGACGAGGCGATTCGAGTTCTGAATGTCAACGGAGTGTCGCGGATGTTCCAGGGCGCAGATGGCTACTGGCGGATCCGATTTGATCAGTCTAATTGGGATAGCCCGGTCCGCGTCGGCATCCAGGCTCGAGACGACATGACGCGTGAAGATGCGGCAACCGCCATTATTTCATTCCAACGCGACGCCGTTCTGACTGAAGACGACAACTACATCTTCCCGAACCTCCGATCCGGGACGGGCCTTCTCGATATCGAAGTCATCGACAATGAAACGGCGGGCGCCGTCGTGATCGAAAGCGGTGGTTCATCGCAGCTGATTCTCGATGACACCTCGACACCGGCGGACGAAGGAAGAACTGACGACTATACGATCCGACTGACGAAGCAACCTTCAGCCGTTGTGGACGCTGCAATCCTGACCGATGGCTTGGCCGATGTTATCTCCGTCGACGGCGTCAGCATCGCACCACACGACTACAAGGAAATTGGCGGCCTCCGGGCGGCGCAGCTCTTCACCGGCTCGATCATCTTTGCAAATGATTCCGGTAAGGGAACTCTGACTCGCGGGACGGGAGCGGACCTCGGCAGTTTCCTTGATGAAGGTTTGAGTGCGGGCCAGCTGCTGCGGATCTCCGGAGCAGGCACACCTTATGACGGCGACTACGTTGTCGAGAATGCGACCGAGCACGCCATTACGTTGACTACGCCATTTGCCGTCGGCATACCGGTCGAAATCCTCGACACTGTGGCCCTATCGGATCTGACTCGCGAGGGGACCTTCCAGGGTTCCGTGAACTACTTCAATGAAACCGATGCCGGGGATATTCCGGGTGAGCAGCTTGTTCGCGTTGATAACGGCAGTTTCCTTGCCGACGGCTTCCTGGAAGGGCAGTGGGTACGTGTCATTGATCTCGACAATGCCGCAAACGTGGTCGAGCTTAAGATCCAGTTGATCCGGGGCGACAACGCGACGCAGGATAATAAGGTCCAGTTCACTTCACAGACAGCGCTGCCGTCGTGGCTCACCGACCCAGCGTCGGACAATGTGCGGATTGTCCGCATCGCTGCAGTTGCCACGTTTACATCGGCCAATTGGTATGACCAGCAAACCGTCGTTCTCGAAGCGGACCCGCACTACTTCGTTCCGCCAACGCGCGAGGGCGTTAAGGTATTCCCGGTGTCCACGCACCTGCTTTCGAAGCTGCGAGGGCCTCTGGCGGTAGAGGGCGGCGTCACTGGCGCAGATCGTTCGCTGAAGAACGGTCTGAAGCTGCCAGGGGAAGCGGATAGTTTCCTCATCGCCATCGGTGCTCAACCCCCCGAGTCGCAACAGGTTGATGTTCTCAACGTGTTCAATGATTCCAGTCAGGCCGATGGAACCGGCGTGATGGATGACACGACTCTACGCGGGTTCGGGATGGCTGACGATCTCGACTTCGCGGCACTTTACGGTTTGGATGCCGGCGATACAGGCACCTTCGGCGAGTCTCTCGTCTTCCCGGGTGGTATCAGCTACGGCAAGATCAACTTCGGAAGCAACGGATTTGGTACGAGCGATAACACCAGCACGATCGAAGTGCTGAACGTTATGCTCGGCGAGGGCAATGACGGTTTGACCATCACCGGAACGTTGAATCCCGCCGCGAGTGTGTCTGCCACGCAGGAGTTTGTCTTCACAACCAATTCAGGTGGCGGCACGATTTCCCGTGAGGGCTTCGATTGGAAAGCCCAGGGTTTCCTCGTCGGGCAGTCTGTTCAGATACAGGGGCAGCCGGGTGTGTGGACCGTAACCGCCATCAACGATGTCGGCAACGATCCGAATGACAATTCCATCCTTGTCCTCTCCGGCGTTCCGTTGCCGGTTCTAACGGGCGAACGCACCATCGTTGCCCTCGATGCGCTCGTTTTGACAACGCAAACGGTGAATATCAGTCAGACCGCGACGGGTGGAATCGTGACAAGGTTGTCGGGTTCCTGGAGTGCCGAAGGATTCCTCGAGGGGCATCTCGTGACGATGGGCACCGGCGATGGCGCACGCCAATACAGGATCGTGTCGATCGATGGACTCAAGATCGAATTGGAAGGGGAGTCTCTGGCGGACGCCGCACTGGTCACCCGAACGTTCTGGGTCCAGGGACCGCATGGCGGGCTTACGGTTGTGCACGGCGGCGGAAACATGCCGTTGACGAGCGTAGGTGACATGAATTTAACCAACAATGCGCTCACCCGGCTCGATGGCCGCGATTGGTCGGAAGACGGGTATAAGGTCGACCAGCTCATCCAACTGGAAGGCGAAACATACACCAGAAGAATTGTCGAGATCCTCGATGCAACAATTGCACCACCTTCCGGTGCTGCACTGACGTGGGGCGATGGCAGCCGACTCGTGCTCAGCAATCCACTAAAAGCCGGCGGTGCAGTTCTCAGCAACGGCGATTACCTGGCTGCGACCAACAACGCACTGACTGTGCACATCGCGACAGCTCTCCGGACCGAAGTAACCGAGACAATCGCCGTCGCCACCTCTTCAATTACCCGAAGCAGCGGCACGTGGCAAAGTGCCGGCTTCTATGCGGGACAGAAGGTGTGGATCTCGGGTCTGGCAGGGCCATTCATAGTCTCCAGCCTTTCCGGCAACGTTATGAATCTTCAGAACGTTGCGCTCACTCCTCAGTCGGGAGCCACCTTCACGGTGTTCGGATTCGACGAAACGCTCGACGGCGGTGTCCTGATGGGAGGCGACCATATCATCGTCACCGGTGGCGCCGGGCCAAACTCGCCACTGGTCGTCTACGGCGATACCTCCCAGGATGGCGTCTGGTACAGCGGTCATCCTCAGGATGTGCTGGGTATGGAATTCGGAGAGAAGCCGTTTGACGGTTTCTTCGAACTGACCGATGAGGAGAAGGAGGACGACGAGTGGGTGTTCCCACTCGCGAATCCGTACACGTATGCCGGAAATGATGTCATCGATGCCACAGCACTGTTCGCCGGTATCAGTGCGCAGGCGCTCCCGTCGGTCGGCTTCACCGCCTACGGCGGCGAAGGCGATGATTTCATCTATGGCAGCCAGGCTGGAGATCACCTGGCCGGAGGATCAGGCAATGACGTGATTCACGGCAACCGTGGAACGGATCACATCTTCGGCGACTCCGGTTTCAACGTCGACATCCTGACTAGAGCATTGCTGGGCAGTTCCGTGGATAGGAGTCCCGAACCGACCGTCGACAACGATCTTCAGACCGATGGGACAACCATCGATCCGTATCCGTCGCCCGTGCGCGACGAAATGACAGCAGGTCGAGACCTTCTCTACGGTGAAGCGCCGCAAGGGACCTTCGAAGGACCGGAGAGTGTGTTCGACGACGTGATTCTCGCGGACCATGGGCTGGTGCTGCAAAACACCGCAGATCCCAACTTGCCGGATCCGCCGGCGCTGCCCGGCATTTTGCAGAAGATTCAAACCACAACGCTGGACTCCATTCTTGCGATCTATTCGCAGGGGTTACAAAACGGCGATGACGATGTGGTGTTCGGCAATCTCGGCCGAGATGTCCTGATCGGCGGCGCCGGCAACGATATGCTCGATGGCGATGAGGCGGACGACCTCCTGCTCGGCGATAACGTGACCTCGTTGACGCGTCAGGGCGGCGCCGACGGTAGCACTGCCGACGATACCGAATCGCTTCGCTTCCAGACACTCTCGGGTACGCTGCTTTACAGCCGGACCGACCGTGGGCTTGCAGGTGTGAATGCCGACAATAGCGGGCAATTGCTTACCGACGGTACAGCACGAAAGTTCCGCGATCCCGACGGCGCGCCGTGGTGGGCGGAGTACACCGTGGACTATGCCGAATTGCACACCTTCGCTTTCGACGAAGGGCTGGACGGTGTGGGCAGCTTCGGCAACGACTATCTCGCCGGCGGGCAGAATAATGACCTGATCTTCGGCCAACTGGGCCACGACGTGGTGCAAGGCGACGGCGGTATCGATAACGCCTTTGCCGCAGCTTCTCACGTTGGCGCATCGAGAACTCCGGGCGGCCTGAACGATCCGCTGGGTCCGCTGACGGTGATTGCTTCAGTGGAGGCGGGCTCGGATGGCGAGGACTATATCGAAGGCGGGGGCGGCAACGACGTCCTGTTCGGAGGCCTCGGTCAGGATGATCTCACCGGTGGAAGCTCCAGCTTCTTCAGCCTTATTGATGCGGAAACGCGGCCCGACGGCGACGATTACATCTTTGGCGGCGCCGGCACTCAGATCGATCGCGATTCCGACGCTACCGATGACCGGCCGACGGATGGATCCAGCGAGGCAGATAAACATGCACGCGATGCCGATACGATCGCCGCGGACAACGCCAACATCGTTCGTATCGTGGGTGTGAACCACGTCGATAAGCTCACCCTCTCGACGCCTCAGCTTTACGAAGTGTTTAACTATGACAATTACGGCGCGTTGAAGCTGATTGTTCGCGGGGTGACATTGCTGGATTACACACCCGGCGGCCCCGATTTCAGACCGGATTTGTTCTCGCTTCTCGCCGCAGCTCCGGGAATGCGTCCAGAGTTTGGCATTTGGGCGAAGAATGATATCGGCGGCCATGATGAGATTCACAGCGAGACGGGTGACGACACGGTCTACGGCGGTGGCGGACAGGATCGCATGTTCGGCGATGCCGACGATGATGATCTGATCGGCGGCTGGGGTAATGACTGGATTTCCGGCGGCACCGGTCAGGATGGTGTTCTTGGCGACGACGGACGCATCTTCACCAGCCGAAATACGGCCGGCGACATCGCGCAGTACAGCGAGCCGCTGTACGGCATCAACTTCCTGCTTGGCGCGGATCCGGATCCACAACACCCGCAGATCATTCATGGAAACGTGATCGATGAGTTCATCTACACGCCCGGGCAGGTGCAGACAGCAACGATCAACAAGAACCAGGCGCTGAACAAGGCCGTCGATATCACACCCTATAACCTTCGGCCGAATCTGGAGGGTGCCGACGACCCGCTATTCGATCCAATCTTTGCGGACGACATGATTTTCGGTGGACTGGGAGCGGACTTCCTGCATGGCGCTTCGGGTGATGATGCCATCGGCGGTGGAGAAGCGCGCGGCGAGTCCTATACACAGCGGTTCGATGACGTGGGCGCGGTCAATGGCCTGGTTCGCACCGACTTCAATCGGCCGTGGAACCCCGGTGACATTCTGCACTTTGGCGCCGATACGGATCCTTGGAACGCGCCAAAGCCCCTGCAAAGCCGCCTCGGCGAATTTCTGCTCTACGACGAGTACGACCCGCGCCGCATCATCCTGTTCGATGCCAGCGGTGCGGTATGGAAGAGTGGTTCATCGGCGACGTTCGACAAGCAGTACTTCCTGAATCTGACATCGAACGAAGGTCCGGAGGAGAACGGTGCTGTCGCGTTTGCGTCAAACGGCACGCCGACGGCTTTCGCAAACCGGAACACCGATGGCGACGATGCAATCTTCGGCGACCTCGGCAACGACTGGCAAGTGGGTGGCACAGGCCGAGACACCATCTACAGTGGGTGGGGTAACGACCTTGCCAACGCCGATGATGTGCTGGACACAGCCGGCGGCCTGAACGACATCGTCGATACGCATCCGCTTTATGCAGATCGCGTCTTCGGCGGTGCAGGTCTCGATGTCCTTATTGCAAATACCGGCACGGACCGCCTCATCGACTGGGTGGGCGAATTCAACAGTTACATCGTGCCGTTCTCGGCATTCGGTATCGATACGATCAGCCGCCAGGTTCCACCGCGACTTCCCGAGTTCCTTTACGCCTTGTCTGCGAGCCACGGGGCCGATCCTACACGCGATACGGATACAGGCAATCTCGTTCGCAATGGTGAACCCGACGGCGAACTGGGTCTCGTGATCCAGCAGGATCACGGGCTCTGGCAGGATCAGACCGGCGGTCCCACCGACCCGCAGCCCGGCAATATCCCAGGGGGGCGGCGCGACATCAAGGGCAGTGCCGACTTTAACGACGGCAGCATGGATGCTTTTGCCGTCGATAGCGGCATCTGGCAAGTCGCGAATGGTGCTCTTAGCGTCGCCGCAGAATCGCTGGGCAAGGATGCCGCTGCGGTCTTCTACGCGGATGCCTATCTGCCGATCTATTACGAACTGAAGGCCGACGTTACCGTTCAGAAGCCCACAGGCGGGTGGAAAGCGAACGCGTACGTCTTGTTCGACTACTTCTCGCCGACAGACTTCAAGTTTGCCGGAATTGACGTATCGCTCAATAAGATGGTGGTGGGCCATCGCGATGCAACAGGCTGGATTATCGATGCGCAGGCTCCATTTACCGGCGCCCTGGACTCCGACACCAGGTACCAGGTACTGGTCGCGGTCAATGGAACACTCGTAACGGTCCGCGTGGACGACAGCCAGGCATTTAGCTTTAACTACGCGCCCCGGATTCTTAATGGCGAATCCGTAGGGCTCAACAAGGGCTTCATCGGCGTGGGCTCCGATAACGCCCGCGGCCTTTTCGATAATGTCGTTGTTCAGGCATTGCCGCCTCAAATGACGCTGGATATCGTCGAGGACTTCAACGACGGTCAGGCGCAGCAATTTACCGGCGAGCAATCCGGCAGCTGGGCCGTGAATCAAAACCGCTATGTGGGAACGGCTGGGCTCGGCAGTATCGTGTTCGATACGCTTGATCTTGGTGCGCCCATCGGTTCGACGTCCGTCGTGGAAGTGCAGTCCATCCTGTCGACAACCGGCATCGGCGGTATCATCTTCGACCAGTACTCTTCGACCGACTTTAAGTTTGTCGCGCTTGATGTCGCGGCTCAGAAAGTTCTGGTCGGACATGTGGATCCTCGACGCGGCTGGATCGTCGATTCTTCATCCAGCCGCGCGCTGACGGCGGGAACGGATTATGCGCTCGGCCTGGTCATGAACGGCGCGTCAGTCAACGTGACGTTGAATGGTTCGCTTGTCCTGACGTATGGCTACAACAGCGCGGTCGCGGATGGCGCCGTTGGTGTGCTGTCCCGCGGCGGCGCCGCTGCATCGACGACTTCCTTCGATAGTTTCCGAATATTGACCAATGATCCCGCCTTTGAAACAGCGGCTGTGTTTGTGAGTGATGCAACAGCCAGCGAAGGCAACGTGGGCAGCAACGGCGTCGCCACGGTATTCCTTACGCTGTCGCACGATGTTGCCGTTCCAACGACGGTGAACTGGGCGACGGCCAACGGTACAGCCATTGCCGGTTTGGACTATGTCGGTGCATCCGGCAGTGCGACATTCGATCCGGGGACCGACCGAGTGGCCATCACGATAACACTGCTCGGCGACGGGCTGGTCGAAGCGGATGAATGGTTCAGTGTCGTCCTGTCGGCACCGGTAGGTATGGTCATCGGGCGTGAGACGGGTACCGCCACCATCCTCAACGACGACGCCACACCCCTGGTCTCGGTTTCGGCTGTCGACGCCGCAGGCGCCGAACAGAATCGCGATCCGCTGTCGTTTGTGATCACACGATCCGCAAACCTTGCAGGCGACATCGTGGTCAACCTGTCGTGGACCGGTACCGCGGCATTGACATCCGACTATACGCTGGCTGCAACGGGAGGCATGCTCTCCGCTAACGGGTTGACGCTGACCATGGTGGCCGGAACAACGAGCGCCACTATCTCCGCAACTCCTGTAGACGATACGGCACAGGAGACCAGCGAGAACGTCACATTGAATTTACTTACAGGCGCGGGATATGCCGTCGGTAACGCCAATGCCACGGGTTCGATTGCGGATAACGATACGCCGGCCGTCGTGACCCTCGGTGTTACGGACAGTCAAGGCGCGGAGCAGGGAAGCGATCCCATCGTGTTTACAATCGCGCGGACCGCCAACACCAGTTCGTCGATAACCATCAATCTGTCGTGGAGTGGCCCGGCTGTGTTTGGTGCGGATTACACGGTCGCCGTCAACGGCGGCACATTGTCCGGCAATGGAACACAGTTGACGCTTTCGGCCGGAATAAGCTCTGCCACCATCACAGTCACACCGACAAACGATACAGCTGTCGAACTCAATGAAGCTGTCGTTCTTGGTCTCTCGTCGGGCACAGGCTACACGGTCGGTACGCCCTCTTCACAAAGCGGAACGATCGTGGACAACGATCTGCCTTCAGTGTCGATTGCGAACGCCCAGATCACAGAGGGCAACAATGGCACCAGCACTGTCGTGATCACGGTGACCTTGTCGGCGGCGAAGTCCACGCCGGTGACCGTTGCATATGCTACGGCGAACGGTACAGCCGTGGCTCCGACCGATTATCAGAGCTCTTCCGGAACTGTGACATTCGCACCCGGCGTCACATCCCGGACAATCAGTATCAGCATCGTCGGAGATCGAACGCAGGAAGCAAACGAAACCTTCCAGGTCAACCTGTCGAATCCATCCGGGGCGACAATCGGAACCGGAACAGCGACCGTGACCATCCTGGATGATGAACGGGCGATGCTGGCAGAGACTTACGGTGTTGCTTCCGAACCTGTGTCTGCACTGACCGCGTCTCAATTGGACGCTGTCGTCGCGCAGGCCAAATCACTCTGGCTTACGCAAGATCCGACGGTCGATTTGAGCGGTATGTCGTTTTCCATCGCGGAGCTCGACGGCCTTTATCTTGGGCTGATGACCGAAAATGAAGTCACGATTGATGCCACTGCCGCGGGGCACGGGTGGTTCATAGACTCCGAGCCCGCGAATACGACTCTCGATGTGCGACGGATCGATTTACTTACTGTGATCACGCATGAATTCGGCCATGTTCTTGGGTATGACCACGATGACGTGCTCGAATTCAAGGTGATGGATGAGGACCTTGAAGCCGGTGCACGATACCTGCTCAAATCCACGCTTGCTGGCGACGTCGAAGTGCAGGATGAACAGGTCCTGAAGACGGATCCACG
>DASTBJ010000314.1:0-8258 GCA_035712125.1 Terriglobia bacterium | reverse complement strand
GCCAACCCTCGGAAGGTCTCGGTTGGGATAACACGACCTCCTCGTGGATGTGGCGCACCATTATTAATCCCGCCAGACCTTTATAGCCACTTCAGCACAGTTGAACGGAAATGCCGGAATTCGCTATCATCTGGCACTCATTTGCTTAGAGTGCCAAAAGCAGTTTTAGGAGGACATAGAAATGGCTGGGAAAGAACTCGTTTACCGTGAAGACGCACGCGGGGCGATGATGCGCGGGGTAAACGCTCTTGCGAATACCGTAAAGGTTACTCTCGGCCCGAAGGGCCGGAACGTTGTATTGAGCCGTAAGTTCGGATCGCCATTGGTTACAAAGGACGGGGTGACGGTCGCAAAGGAGATTGAACTATCGGACCGCTGGGAGAATATGGGCGCCCAGATGGTGCGGGAAGTCGCGAGCAAAACCAGCGACCTGGCAGGTGACGGAACCACGACAGCGACGGTTCTTGCACAGGCCATCTACCGAGAAGGCATCAAGAACGTCACGTCTGGTGCGAATCCGATGGACTTGAAGCGCGGCATCGACAAAGCGGTCGAGGCCATCGTCGACGAACTCACAAGAATTTCAAAACCCGTCAAGAGCAAAAAGGAGCAGGAGCAGGTGGCAACCGTGTCCGCCAACAGCGACCGGAACATCGGGAGCCTGATCGCGGAGGCCATGGAAAAGGTCGGCAAGGACGGGGTCGTTACCGTGGAAGAAGCTAAATCGATGAAGACGGAATTGGAATTCGTCGAAGGTATGCAGTTCGATCGCGGCTATCTTTCGCCTTACTTTGTGACTAATCCCGATAGGATGGAAGCTGTCCTCGAGGAGCCGCTGATTCTCATCCACGAAAAGAAGATCGCGACCATGCGCGACCTCATTCCGCTGCTCGAGGGCGTCGCTCGTGAGGGGCGCAGCCTGCTGCTTCTCGCGGAAGAAGTTGAGGGCGAGGCGCTGGCCACTCTCGTGGTGAACAAAATTCGCGGCACACTGAAAGTCGCTGCTGTGAAGTCGCCCGCCTTTGGAGATCGCCGGAAAGCCATCATGGAGGATATCGCTGTCCTTACTGGCGGCCGAGCCATCACCGAAGACCTTGGCATCAAGCTCGAAAACGTGCAGCTTCAGGATTTGGGCCGTGCAAAAAGAGTGATCATTGACAAAGACAATACGACGATTATCGAAGGTGCCGGCAAGAAAGGCCACATCGAAGGCCGGATCAAGCAGCTGCGGACTCAAATCGCGGAGACGACTTCTGATTACGATCGCGAGAAGCTGCAGGAGCGTCTTGCCAAGCTTGCCGGCGGTGTGGCCGTCATCCGCGTCGGAGCGGCGACGGAAACCGAAATGAAGGAGCTGAAGGCGCGAGTCGAGGACGCTCTACATGCAACGAAGGCGGCCGTTGAAGAAGGAATCGTTCCCGGTGGCGGCACCGCCCTGCTTCGCAGTCAGAAAGCCGTGGACAAGCTCATGAAGAGCCTGGAAGGCGACCTTCTTACGGGCGCAGCTATTGTGCGGCGCGCTGCGGAGGAACCGGTAAGGATGATCGCGGCGAACGCCGGATTCGATGGAGCGGTGATTGTCGAAAAGGTTCGCGCCAGTTCCGAACCGAACATGGGATTCAACGCCGATGAAGAAGAGGTCCAGGATATGGTGGCCAAGGGCGTGATCGATCCAACCAAAGTAGTCCGCGTGGCCCTTCAAAACGCAGCGTCCATCGCCGGCCTTTTGCTCACCACCGATGTTTGCATTACCGATGCGCCGGAAAAGAAGAAAGCCGCGCCTGCGATGCCGGATGGCGGAGGTGGCTATGGTGACTTCGACTAAATAGTGACCGGGTGGGATTCCGCTGAGAATGATTGCCGTTGGAATCCCACCTCCGTCAATCCTGTCTCTTCTTTCCGATCATTGCGGTCGTCAGGATGCCCCCGATCATGGCGAACAGACCAAATAGAACCATGTAAACCAGAAGTATGATCAGCGTGCGTCCAAGGTCGAAGCCTGGCTCCAGGAACCGCGTCATCCCATCAATCCATGCCGGGGGCATCTGTGATTTTTCAAGTTGACCTCGGATATCGGCGATGGCTTCGGGCGTAACTACCAGCATCTGGATTGGAATGCTTATCACCGTGGTGATAATTGCGCCGATCAGCCCGCTGAGTACGCCTCCCAACGCTCCGTCACTGTAGTTCAGTCCGCCCGGTCGTTGTTTGTTTAGCAGCCAGACGGAAAGTCCTCCGCCGGTCTGGGCCCAAAGACAACACAGAATGTTGCCGGCAGAAACAAGTGGGAGTGCCGAAAGCACTGCCACGGCCAGTCCCCCTAGGAGCGAAGGTTTAAGAAAATCCAGCTCTTTTGCCGGCTCTGCAGAACGATTAACACCCGTACTGTTTTCAGTGCCGCACTGGAGGCAATACCTCGAATCCTCCGGCAGGGTTGCGCCGCATTGCTTACATTGACTCATGTGCTGTCCTCACCCTGATGAACATCTCTTCCACGCCAGCTCGGACGATAGGTGCTGCGACCGCCCCCAGCATGAGCCCGGACAGGGCCCTTAAGGTTTCAGAATCGATAACTATTAACGCGAGAAGCCATTCAACTACGGTAATCACGATGGCCAGCTTGAACCATCGGACATTGGGTAGGCGGAGCAGAAAAAGCCCACACAAAAACCCCAGCGAGAGCGAGGTGCACCGGATACATAGGCCGAGGGGTTCTCCGAGGAGGTGCCAGGACCGCGCGGGTATCTGGTGGCAGATTACCGAAAAGAAGAGAGCCAGAGGCGCCAGGTCGAGAAGTGGAACTGCCAGAATCGCCAGACACCAAAGTGCTGTGCAAACAATCAGTACGGATTGCGCCGGTCCCCTCACCTGGAATAGGTCCGAACCCCGGCAGGCTCACGATTCTGGTACACCTCCGTCTTTGTCTCGGAATGCGTCCAGGAGCCCACTGACGAGAGGACGATTTGGCGATACATAGCGGGCATTGTAGGGCAAACTTCCAGGAGTTGACACGAAATCCTCTAATGCTATGATAGGCAGGCGTTAATAGTACGAACCACCCCTGAAACCGAGGTGTCCTATGAGTCGAAGAGGGACCATTCTGACCCTGACTGCGTTTTTCATTGGATCCATGCTGACGGTAGCAGGTCAGTCCAACAAGCAGAAGGAGCAGGCCAGGCAGAGAGAAGAGAGCGGCAGTGTTTTGAAGAAATGGCCGGAGGAGATGGTTCCTTACATCATCGATACTCAGGAGGAGAAAGCGTTCAAGGGCCTGAAGACTGATGAAGAGCGGGAAAACTTCATTGAGCAGTTCTGGCTTCGGCGCGATTACACCCCGGATACCACGGAGAACGAATACCGGGACGAATATTATCGTCGTATTGTTCTCGCCAACGAGCGATATACGTCCGGAATTCCTGGTTGGAAAACCGATCGCGGCAGGATCCTGATTATGCACGGGGAGCCGGACGAGATCGAGACCCATAGCATGGGAGGAACGTACCTGCGTCCCATCGATGAAGGTGGCGGGCGGACGAGCACGTTTCCGTTCGAAAAGTGGCGCTATCGGCACATCGAAGGGATTGGCAACGAGGTCATCCTGGAGTTTGTCGACCCTTCCATGAGCGGGGAGTACCGTCTCACGTTTGACCCTGCTGAGAAAGACGCTTTGCTCCACGTCCCCGGTGTGGGCCTTACAGAGTATGAGGAAATGCACGGGCTGGATAAGGCTGATCGCCTTAATCGCCCTCATGCTAAAGCGGGAACTCCATATGGCCAGGATGTACGCACCAGCGACTTCGACCGCTTGGACACGTACTACAAAGTACTCACCCCGCCTGCCGTCAAGTTCAAGGATCTCGAGAGGATTGTTAACAGCAGGCTTTCCTACAACAGCCTTCCGTTCGATTATCGCGCGGACGTGTACAAGATCACGGAACACTCCTCGCAGGTGCCCATTACGATCCAAATCGGATATCGGCACCTGACATTTAAGGAACAGACTTCAAATAACGGAACCAAGGTTATGCGCGCATCAGGCCGCATCGAAGCGCGAATTTCCACGCTCAGCGGCAGAACTGTGGATCGCATTGACGATCCCATCGAGATCGAGGTTCCGACTGCGCAGTTCCGGCCGGATGGCGTGGCTGTATATCAGAAGGTTTTGAACCTTCCCCCGCGGGCCTATAGCCTTTTTATTGCGGTGAATGACGCGAAGAGCAATAACACGGGTACCAGTGACAAGCGGCTCGAGGTCAGAAAATTTCCAGAAGGTAACCTGTCTGCGAGTTCGCTGGTGTTGGCGGATCTGATCGATGTGCTTCCCCCGAGAGCTGTCGCGCAACAGTTCCAGGTGGGCAGCCTGAAAGTTCGTCCGAGCGTAAAGCGAGAATTTCAGCGCAATCAGGTCCTGAATGTGTTCATGCAGGTTTATGGCCTGAAACTGGATGAAAAGACGAACAAGCCTTCGTTGAGTTCCGAAGTCCTGATCACCCGCGATGGGCAGGAAATCAGGAAGGTGACGGATCAGGCATTCGAAGTCGTCGGCGCAGCCCAACAGGTGAACTTCGTGAAACAGATCCCGCTGAGCGAGCTTGAGCCAGGCGAATACGGGGTCCAGGTCAAGGTTGTCGACAACCTTGCACAAACACCGCTGGTCTCGAGTGACAAATTCACGGTGCGCTAAATGAAGCACGTGGCGGTTGCCATCGTTGTTTTGTTGCTGTTGCCCGCTTGGGGTTTCGCGGGCAAAGACTTCGCAGCGGTTTCGGGCACGGTTCAGGATTCTGCCGGGCGTTTAATGGGCGGCGCGTTGGTGACCGTCACCGCCGGACACGCCGGTCTGGATCGCATGGCGTTCACCGATATCCGCGGCTCATTTGCATTCGATAATCTCCTGCCTGGCGAATACATTGTCCAGGTAACTATGCCCCGCTTTTCGGCTTCTCAAAGGGAAAAGGTTCGATTAGAAGGCGGCGGCAGCGCGAGATTCAAATTCACGCTGATCAGCGTCGCCGAAACGCTCCAGCGCGCGGCGTCATTCGATGTCAAGGAGGATATCGCCTGGACCCTGCGCAGTTCGCGGGGAGCCCAGTCTGTACTGCGCTACGCGGATTCTGAAACCACACCGGGCTTTTCCAAGCTGCTTCCGGATTACTCCGGATACATTCAGTTCTATTCAAAAGCCGATCCCGGCGCGCGTGCCGCGACGCTCACACGCGGTTCCCGCTTCGCGGTGAGCTTCGCACTCCCGATGAATGCGACGGTGACCGTTTCCGGGCAATACAATGAGTCCCCATGGGACCCCAAAGGTGCGAGTGCGTTATATGAATTCGAACCACTCGACGGCCACCAGACCCAAATTGGCCTCGATGTCCGCCAGGGAATCATTCTCGATGACCTTTTTGCTGCGGAAGAACTAAAGCAAATTCAGGTCAGTTACTCCGACAAGTTCTACATCACAGAGACGCTCCGCGCAGAACAGGGAGCGGAGTTTGGGCATGCTGAAGGCCGGTATAGCAACAATTACTTTCGTCCACGCGGCGGAATTTCGTGGGTTCCCGATCAGGATACGGTCTTTCATGCGTCTGTAAGTACGCAGGCTCCGAATCGCGTAGAGGATCCGATACGATCGCGGGAATACTTCGAGCAGGTCAATTTGCCTCCTTCCTACGAGCACTATCTTCACGCGGAAGCGGGTGTGTCACGGTTTCTCGACGACGCAACCAAGGTATCCGTCGCCGCTTTCCAGGATCGCACGAACTATCGGGCGCTGTTTGTAACGGCCGAGGGTGGACGCCACGGGCTTTTGATCTTCGGCAGTAAAGAGCATCCTTCTCAGGGGATCCGGTTTTTTGTAAACCGCGAGTTCAATGGATTTGAGACTGGCGTCGGCTATACGGTCGCAACTGCCCCAGGGATCGCACCTACCGCGACGACCCTTGATGAAATCCGGGATCACATCTCGCAGCAGCGGTTTCACGTGGTAACGGCCCGAGTGAAAACCGACTTCAACCTCACCAATACGCAACTCACCGCGGTGTATCGATGGGTTTCCCGCTATGCCGCTGGAGCAATTGACCCTTATCAGCAGTCAGCCGAGTACAGCGACCCAAGCCTTAGTATCAGCATTACGCAGAATCTACCTACCTTCGGCGCCATCCCTGCGAAGGTGCAGGCAATTCTGGATGCGCGGAATCTGTTTGAGCAGCCCGTCGGTTCCCGCACGCAGCTAACGGTGTCGCCCCGATATGTTAAGGGCGGCATCAACATCCGGTTCTGATACGGCTCGACTCGATTCCATTTTTTGAAGTTTGCTTGAACTTCATACTTCCGTTCTATAATTCATATTCCAATTTCTGAAACATCATGGGTAAGAAGTTTCTTCCCCTTAAATTCGCCGCCACGGCCTTATTAACAATAGGTCTTCTCCTCATTGGCGGCTTCAACATCCAGCAAAAGCGGATCTACGTCATCCCCGACGACGGTTGTCTTTGGATCCAGGGAGCGAGGGGAGTTGAAGCTCGAGCCGTTGTCGAGAATGGGCCATGCGATCGCGCGGGAGTGGAAGAAGGAGACATCCTCAGAAGCATCAACGGCAAGCCGATCGGCAACGATCGGGACGTCGCACGAACTCTTTATGACGTGGGCGTCTATACGATCGCGAGATATACGCTCGAACGGAGAACCGACACATTTGCGTCGACGCCAGTGATCATGGAGCCGCCCAGCCAAAGTGTCGTCAGAAAGCGTTTGTACCTTGAGATTATCGGAATCTATTTTCTGGTCGCCGGGGCATTTGTTCTTTTAAAACGCTTTCGGGCTGAACCCGTACTGCACTTCTACTACGTCTGCCTCATTTTTTTTGTTCTGTTTGCCTTCAGCTATACGGGCAAGCTTGATGACCTCGACTGGACGGTCTTCTGGCTGGACACGGCGGCAGTAGTTTTCCTTCCGCCATTGTTTTTGCACTTTTGCCTGAAGTTTCCGAATAGAGATCGTTTCCGCAAGCATCGCAGGTTCCTGCCGGTGCTCTATGCGCCCGGAGCGCTGCTGATGGTGGTGTGGGCCGCGTTTGTATATGGGCTTGATCTCGTCGCCTCGCCAGTCCAATTCCGGCAGATGCTGGACACGGCTGGTGATGTGCACTTCGGTGCCTTCTTTGCAGTGAGCGCCCTCGTTTTGTTTTCCACGTATCAATCGGTAAAAACGCCGGATCTGCGTCATCAGATGAAGTGGGTAACCCGTGGCGTAACCATCGGTGTTCTTCCCTACTTCCTGCTTCAATCCTTGCCCCGCGCTGCGGGTTTCATTCCTGACGCCTGGATAGATGTCGCGGTCTTCCCGTTGATGTTGATACCCACATCATTCGGCTACGCCATCAGCCGTTACAAACTTGCGGACGTCGACGTCATATTCAAACGCGGGGTGACGTACACGTTTGCGACGGCCTCCGTTGTGACGATGATCATCCTGGCAGGACAGTTTTTGGGGTCCGGCCTCGAATGGCCGGTTGGAATTCTCGGCCGAGTTGGAGCCATGATCATCGCGGCGCTGTTGTTCTCCCCGATTAAGGATCAGTTTCAGATCTGGTTAGACAAGCTTTTTTATGGCGAACGATACAGCGTTCGCCGAACCCTGGTCGATTTCGGCCGGACTCTGGGTGCTGAGGTGCGCTCAGAGAACCTTCTGGATCGCATAGTGGATCGGCTGACTCGTGCCTTTTCCGTGGATCGTGCGGCTGTTTTTGTTGAGGGTACTGCGCCGGCCGAGCGTTTTCTTCCCGCGCTGGTTCGTGGCGTGGATATTCCACCGAATCCAGACTTGTCGTTCCTGACGACGTGGACGGAACAACCGTACCTCTTCTTTCAGGAAGCAATTTTGGGGTTCAACTACTTCATTCCCTGCCGGGTAAAGAACCGTGTTATCGCCTACATCGCCTTCGGCCAGACCCGGAAGGGCGACTACCTGAACAGCGAAGACCTTGAACTCCTGGAGGCGATGTCGGATTACGTCGGAATCGCGCTTGAAAACTCTCGGCTCTACAGATCTCTGGAGCAGCGCGCATCGGAGTACCACGACCTCAAGGATTTCAACGAAAGCATCATAGAGTCCATCAATGTTGGCGTAATCGTCGAGGACGTTAACGGTCGGATGGCCGGATGGAACAAGGCGCTGGAAAATATGACGGGCCTCAAACGGGAGACAATGTTCAGCAAACCCACAGTAGAAGCCATTCCCGAGGATTTTCTGCAGCGTTT
>DASTBJ010000313.1:0-3713 GCA_035712125.1 Terriglobia bacterium | reverse complement strand
TCTTTCAGTCCGGGCACAGGAGAATGCCCGCCGGCCAGTGTCACAAATGCCACGATTCCCTGGCCTTTTAAATCGTCGGGACGGCCGACAACTGCGGCCTCGGCGACGGTAGGATGGCTGACGAGAGCGCTTTCGACCTCCATGGTCCCGATACGGTGTCCGGAAACATTGATGACGTCATCAATCCTGCCCATGATCCAGAAATACCCGTCTTCATCACGCCGTGCGCCATCGCCCGTAAAATATACGCCTTCAATATCAGTCCAGTATTGTTTTTTGAAACGTTCCGGATCGCCGTAGATGGTTCGCATCATGGATGGCCAGGGACGTTTCAGAACCAGGAACCCGCCCTCGTTCGGCCCCACCGATTTACCGCTTCGATCCACAATGTCGGCAATGATCCCGGGTAGCGGTCTGGTTGCGGAGCCAGGTTTTGCAGGAACGGCGCCGGGAATTGGCGCGATCATCATGGTCCCTGTTTCTGTCTGCCACCAGGTATCGACGATCGGACAGCGATCGGCGCCGATATGCTTGCGGTACCACATCCACGCTTCCGGATTGATTGGCTCTCCGACTGTTCCGAGCAGGCGAAGGCTTGAAAGATCGTGCCTGGCGGGCCACTCATCGCCCCATTTGATAAATGCGCGGATCGCTGTTGGAGCCGTGTAGAAGATGCTGACGCGGTACTTTTCCACGATCGACCAGAAACGGTCGGGAGTAGGGAAGTTCGGAGCGCCTTCGTACATGAGCGACGTTGCGCCATTGAGCAGAGGTCCGTACACGATATAGCTGTGGCCGGTCACCCAGCCGATATCAGCGGTACAGAAGTAGGTATCCTCTTCTTTGAGATCAAAAACCCACTTTGCGGTGATGTATGCGCTCACCATATAGCCGCCTGTCGTGTGCACCACCCCCTTGGGTTTGCCTGTAGTGCCGCTCGTGTAGAGCATGAACAGCATCTCTTCGGAATCCAGTGGTTCCGCGTCGCAGATACTGGAAGCCAGATCCATCAACTCATGCCACCAGGCATCCCTCCCATGCATCATATCGACGCCGTGACCGGTCCTCTGGTACACGATGACCTTCTCGACGGTCGGTGTTCCCTTGAGAGCGTCATCAGCATTTTTTTTCAGAGGTACGATCGTGCCACGGCGGTAGCCCCCGTCCTGCGTGATCAGGATTCGGGATTTTGAATCGTTGATGCGGTCGCGCAAAGCCTCGGCACTGAACCCCCCGAACACGACATTGTGCGCCACACCGATACGCGCGCACGCAAGCAGGGCAATCGCGAGTTCCGGCACCATGCCCATATAGACTGTTGCCCGATCGCCCTTCCTGAGGCCGAAGGATTTAAGGACATTCGCGAACCGGGATACTTCGCGGTGCAGCATCTGGTAGCTCAGGGCGCGCGTTTCGCCTGGCTCCCCTTCCCAGAGAATTGCGACCTTGTTCTTGCGCGCTGTCGAAAGGTGGCGGTCCAGGCAGTTGTAGGAAATGTTGGTCTTGCCTCCAACAAACCATCTGGAAAACGGCAACTCCCACTCGAGCACCTTGTTCCAATTTTCAAACCAATGCAGTTGGGAAGCGATCTCGGACCAGTAGGCTTCCGGATCTTCCGCGGCGCGCTTTGAAAGAGCCTCGAAGGCCTGGAGGCTCTGGATATGCGCCTGTTCGGAGAATTCTGCTGCAGGTTTGAAGACTCGCTGTTCCTTGAGGAGGGATTCGATGTTGCTTTTTGGTTCCGCCATGAGAAATCACCCGCCCAAAAAGAAAGGCCGCAACCAAAAGTCGCGGCCTTTCGATTTCGATGCGTACCCGGTTACTTCGACTGACCGAAGTGCTCGTAATTCATTGGTATGTAGTGCGCCCACTGTTCCGGGACGTTATCTTCCGGAAAGATTGCCGTGACGGGACAAGCCGGCTCACATGCTCCACAGTCAATGCATTCCGCCGGATTGATGTACAGCATCGTTGCTGCTTCGAAGTCCGGCTCATCCTTTTTCGGATGAATGCAGTCCACTGGGCAAGCGTCGACGCACGCGGTGTCCTTCGTGTTCACGCACGGCTCACAAATGATGTATGCCATAGAAGCTCCTTGTAGAGTTAGTGCCCGATGAAAAATCGAAAAAAGGATTATACATTCCACCTTAGTGAAATCAAGGTGGTAGAACAATCCCTGCGCCACGAATCTACTCTGTAGGCAGCATCCGCTTAAGGATTTTTCCGGTCGGGGTGCGCGGAAGATCGGGAACGATCGCAAAGTGCCGAGGCACTTTGTAGCCGGCGAGATTTTCCCGACAAAATTGGCGGAGTTCCTTCTCATCCACGGTCATGTCGTCGCGAGCAATCACGAACGCTTTCGGGACTTCGCCTCGGACTTCGTCCTTCACTCCGATCACCGCAACTTCCTTCACCTTTGGATGCTGTACCAGCACCTCCTCGATCTCGCGAGGGTAAATGTTTTCACCGGCGGAAATGATGAGGTCCTTCTTGCGTCCGGTAATTGTGACGAATCCCTCGGCGTCCATCCTACCCAGATCGCCGGTATGAAGCCATTCACGGGTAATGGTCTTTGATGTCTCCTCAGGCAGGTTGTAGTAACCCTCCATTACGCTGGGTGCGCGAACCATGATTTCGCCGACTACGTCTACACCCACAGGGTTTTTCTGTTCGTCCCAGATGGCGATCTCCACTCCGGGCAAAGCGCGACCGACTGTTCCCATCTTTCGTCCTGACGGGACATTAAGAGAAATTACCGGCGAGGCTTCAGTCTGCCCATAACCCTCAAAGATGGGCACTCCAAACCTTTTCTCAAACGCTTCCGCTACCGCCGCGGGAAGCGGCTCTCCGCCGGATATGGGAAACCGCACGGACTTCAGGTCAAACTCTCCTTCGCTGTGAGCCAGCACGCGGTACATCGAGGGGATGGCAAGAAACACACTGATTGCGTGGTCTTCGATCAGTTTCATGACCTTGAGTGGCTGGAAGCGATCCACAAGAACCATCTTGGAGCCATTCAGCAGCGGTAGCAGTATGGTGCCGGTGATGGCGTAGGTGTGAAAGAAGGGCAGCAAACAGAGGAAGCTGTCCCGATAGTCGAAGCCTCCGGCCTGCTGGCAGGAGTCGACGTTCGCGGCCAGATTCCGATGGGTCAGAACGACCCCCTTCGGCTTGCCTGTGGTACCCGAGGTATACAAATAGAGGGCCGGGTCCCGGTAGGTAGCCTCCGGCGGTTTTCCGGTATTCGGCGCAAAATCCGGCGCATCCGCCATCAGGATCACGCCTTTGTCGCCGAACAGCGGCTTAATGGCTGCCACCGCCTGTGCGAAAAACTGCGATGTGATGAGCGCCGACATGCCCGAATCCCTGATGATGTACGCAAGTTCCTGCGGCGGCAGGAGATAGTTCAGAGGCACGGGTGTCTTCCCGGCTTTCCAGACGCCGAGCAGCGTGGTCACGTACTTGGGCGAGTTCAACAGAAGTACGCCGACAGTGTCGCCGGCAACCTTCTCATGCAGCAGAGTCGCAATCGCATCCGACTCCTCGGCAAGTTCACCGAAGGTCCAACTTCGGTCTTCGTCGATGAGGGCCGGACGGGACCGATTCGCGTATGCAGCCTTGTCGAAAGCCTGGGGTAGCCATGTCATAAGCCCGGAGTATACCAAAGGCCGGCAGGGGCAAAATCTTGTACTCCATGAAACTTTTGGGGGCTT
>DASTBJ010000312.1:0-3190 GCA_035712125.1 Terriglobia bacterium | reverse complement strand
AAATCGGACGATTCCTGTGCATCTCAAATCCGAGATTTCAAAAACTCAGATCGGACTCGGCCAACTGCAGAGTTGGGCCCCAGTCCGATTTTAGTTTTTGAAATCTCGGATTTGAGATGCAGGAATCGTCCGATTTCCGATTTCCCTAAACTGGGCCTGACCCCGATTTTTACTTGGTCCCGACGATATTGACGAACACGCCGCGGTGGTCGTAGCTGAGGTCGGTCAGGTCATCAGAAAAGTCGGTGAAGTTGTAACCGACACCGACTTTCAGATTGTCGCCAAGGTACCGATAGATCGCGGCGAGCGCGCCACGACGCCGTTGATCGGCATCGGGAAGGCCGAGCATGCGCACTTCGGCCATACTTTCCCAACCCTGGCGGAACCGCCAGTCTCCGCGGAACACCATCAACTGCGCCGCGTTGTCGAAGAACTGCCGCTGCTCGCGATCCAGGCTCGCCTGTCCGAGCCGGTAGGCGTACTTTCCGCCGACGGACCAGTTGGACGTGATATCGAACGTCAGGTCGACCGCCGCGATGTGGCTCTTCTGAATGAATTCGGCGGACGTATTCTGCAGCGTAATCTGATCCGTTGTGGGCACGTTGAAGAAGTAGGTGTACTTGGCGAGTGCGCTCAGCCGGTCGTTGTGCACCGGACGGTACGCATAGCCGACCACGGCCTCGGTGTAACCGCCGTCATAGAACTGGCCGAGCGAGCTTTCACTGACCAGATGGTTAACCTTGCCGATCACGCGCCAATCCGGCGTCAGGGTGAACTTGAAGTTGTTCCGGAAAAGCCACGCGGTCCGGTTGGTGTGGGTCATGTCGAGTTGTTCCGCGTCATCCATACGATACTCGACGGCACTCGACAACTGCATCGCGCCAACGCCGTACCCCATGCGGAAGCCGGTCGCCTTCCGATCAGTCGCCGCACCGGTCAGCGAATCGCGCAACGTGCCGAATTCCCCGCTCGCGCCGAAATTCCATCGTTCACTTGCGGTCAGTTGAATTCCACCGGCGTGGGTGAGGCCCGTCAATGCCCCACGATCCTGATAACGTTCTTCGACGTACACACTTGAACTGTCGGAGAGCCGCGTCTTCGCGCCCGACACCAGGTTGCCCCGGCGCACGCGCCGTCCGTTGTCCGACCGCTCATTTTCCAGCGCGTAGTTCATGTAAACGCTGCTGCGTTCGGAATAGAGAAAGTTGGTGCCGATTCTGGCGCCGAACCCGAGGTCTCCGTCGGAAACCTCTCCGTCGATTTTCAAACGTTCGGTCAACATGTAGGAACCGCCCGCGCCAAGGCGTCCATTCTGCTCGCGGCCGCCACTTGACGCGATCGTCTCCTGGATGAAGCCGTAAGCGCGCCATGAATCATGCGGCTGATACGTCACCTGCGCCACGGCGTCGGTGCGTTCACCCTGCTCCTGAGTCAGCGGCACGATCAGCGAACGATCCCTGCGCAGATCGTTTCGGAAGCCGGTGCTGATGCTCCAGCGGTTCGTTAGTCTCGAAGTCACGTCCATTTCTATGGCCCGCGTCTCGAGTCCAAGGTCTTCGGTTCTCTGATCGCCCTTCGCCGCCAGCGTGAGCCTGCTGGTGACCGGCATCCGGAAGGTGCCACCGAAGTTTTTGGTTTCCTTGAGCGTCGCCTGGCCCGGCGCGGAGTAGCCGGCATCGAGGTTCTGCATATAGAAGGTGAAGCGGCCGTCGCGCCCCTGCATGAAGTCGCCAAGACCGATGCTGACATCGGCGCGGTATGCCATGGCATCGGCTTCAGTGAACCCGACAGCATCAGGCCCTGCAAACTCGAATCCGCCATCCATGGATCGCATTGAATTGGAAATAAGGCCCTGGCTGCGACCCGCCTGCACCTTGACGAAGGAATTGGTGCTCTTGCGGAACGTAAAGTCTGCTGCACCAAGGTTGCTGTCAAAGTCTCCTTCTTCATTGGCGTTGCCCGTGAGGCCGAGCCGGAAGTGATCATTGAGCCAGTAATGACCCTGTCCTCCGAGGGAGAGCGCATCCAGGTTCTCAAAGCCCGGGGTGAACTCGTAACGTACCACCAGGTACGCCTCGTTACCGCTTAGGCCCGTGCTGCGCACCAAAAGGTTGTCCGGCGCGGTGGACGTCAGAGGCTCGGTCAACAGGAGCCGGCCTTGCAGGTAATCCACGTCGTAGTCCACGCCGTACCGCAGATTGACGACTCCTGTGACAATGCCCGAGTCCTTATCACGCATCTCCACACGCACGCGCTCGGATCCTCTCAGGATGTCCTGCCGGCGGAGGAAATAGATGGAACCGCCTGTCCCGCGGAATTCCTCGTAGCTGCCCATCGTTCCCGGTTGCGCAGCGAATCCGTCAATGGCGAATCGTCGTTCACCAAAGCGTGTGGAGGATTCGGCGCCGAAGTGCGCGTTGGCGCCGTAGAGTCCGCGATCGACATGGGCGATTTCGTTCCCCATGTAGCCAACGTTGAAATTACCCCACATCGCATGATTCTGGCCGCGGCTCGCCTTAACGTAAAGCTTGCCCATGGTCGGCGCCATTTGTTCCACGACGCCGTCGTCACCGAAGGTCGGATAATGAAGGTCGGAATCGACGCGCCGGAACAGCGAATCGGGCGATTTATCGAGAAAGTTTCGGAAAAGGTCCTTGACCGGGCCTTCACGCGTGTCCGCGCTTGCCGTCAATCGCCAGCGATTGGTCAGATGTCCGTTGACGTAGAACGCCAGCCGGCCGTCCAGCCACGAATCGTAAGACTGCGGAGCGTTCGCGCCCTGTAGCAGATCGATGGGGCCTGTCGCGCGGCTATCGGAGAACGTGAGATCGGCGACACCCATATAGAAAAGGTCTTTGCGTTTGAATTCCAGGTCTCGGAGATATAGCGAGCCGTTACCCGCCAGATCGAGCACTGCAACTTCCACCGTGTGCGTGCCGGCAGGAAGAATTTCCTCCGCTGCGAAGTTACCCTGCGGGTCCACTGGAACGGGCCGCCCGGCCAGCCAGACAGAGTGATCCGACGGTATGCCTCGCCCCTGCACCTTTACTGTACCGCTTCCGAGCGGAATCCCCTGTTGTGCCAGATCGTTCTCGCCGTAAGCCGCCAACAATTCGCTGGGTGCGGGCCCGGCAGGCCCACCGGGTGTCGCCGTTTGTCCCGGAGACGACTGTTCCACAAGCCACAACGG